>JBFIEB010000359.1:0-2671 GCA_041603555.1 Vicingaceae bacterium | reverse complement strand
GAGAAAGTCAAGTATTGTTTAAAACTCAAAATTCAGTTTTAAATCACTTCCTGTTTCCTTCCACACGAGAATCCCCTAGCGGTAAAATATTTAGGTTAACAATAGAATCGAATTGATTTTGTATTTCAGTAAAATATTTTGTTGCAATAAACTTGGAACCATGCTTATTATAATGAGCTTCATCTGTAAAATAAATATTTTTAAACTCGGAATACATATCTATCGAAACAACAGTAGAATTACTATCAGTTTGATTACTAGCTACAGCAACTACTTGAGTATTAAAAATTTCAATTCTATTGGTTAAATCTAGTGTCATAATATCAATTCTTCCTGGTGCTATTTGCTCAAGAAATATGGTAATATTTGGATTATTGCTTTGTAGCAAATCAATTATTTGGTTGATGTTTCCTATTGGTTCTGAAGGATCATCTCCACTAATTAGTAAATCATTGCCTCCAATTCCTAGTAAGACGATATCGGGTGAAGGTATGTTGAATAAAACAGTATTTAAATTATTCAATACTCCCTCTGATTCAATCCCCCCAATTCCTTCATGATTTCTATCAAAAGCTTGATTTAAATAATCTGGATAATTCCCCGAATCGATTTTGGTTCCAATATAGTCAAATTGCCCACCATTGTCCAAAAGCATTTTCCATAACTCATAACGATAGCTTTCATAACCTGTTTCAGAATTGTAAGAAACATTTTTCTTACATGAAAACATTATCGCTATTAATGATAATGCTGTTAGATTAAACTTGTTTTGTTTCATTTTTATTCAATTACAGATATTTAGCTAAATTGAGTTTCAATAAGACAAACTAAGTTCGACTTTTTAAAGTAGAAAATCAAGAAGTAATCTTAAAACTCAAAATTCAGTTTTACATTAATCTGTCTCGAAGTAAGGTAGTTGGGTACAGCATAACTTCTGCCAGTTACATCTTTAACCCATAAGTAAGAAATTACATTGTTAATTTGCAATAGGTTAAATACTTCGGCACTTAACCAAATGTTTTTAAAGCCTCCGATAATTTTGCTTTTACTTTCTTTCTTTTCACTTTTAAGTAAGTAAGAGAATCCCATATCTACTCTTCGGTAAGGAGGAATCCTATAGATGGCTTTATACCGTTCATGACTACCTGCTGGTCCAAAAGGTAAGCCAGTTGCATAGTATAAAGCAATATGCATTTTTAAACTAGGGAGTCTTGGTAAATAATCTTGAAAGAAAAGAGCAAAGCTAACCCGCTGGTCAGTTGGTCTTGGTATCCATCCAGGTTCAGTAATAAAACTATCTACCGGAACAGAATTAGCCGTAAATCCAGCAATTATAGTATCCCCATCGCTATTGGTATAAGTGGTGTATGAATCGTCAACTAAGTTTTCCTGCGTTTTCATTACAGACATACTAAACCATGATTCAACACCTTTAACAAACTCACCGTTGATCTTAAAATCGACTCCTGCAGCATAAGCGTTAGCATTATTGGTAGCAAAATACCTTATCCTTACATTATCTACTTCATAAGGAATAACATGTTCCATGTGCTTGTAATAAAGCTCTGTGGTAAATTTAAATGGCCTTCCCCAAGCTTCAAAATTATAATCAGAGCCTAAAACTCCCTGATATGAACGTTGTGATTTAATTTCTGTATTAATGCTTCCATCAAAATTTCGCATTTCTCTGTAAAAAGGAGGTTGAAAGTAAACACCGGCAGCTATTCGAAACAAATAGTCTCTTTTCCAGTTAGGCTGAAAAGAAAAAGAAGTTCTAGGGCTTATTATGGCTTCATTATTTAAATCCCAAAAGGCTCCCCTAACTCCTGCTGTAAAAGTATAGTTCACACTATCTTTTTCCCAAACCCAAGCTCTTTGCAAATAGGTACTGTAGCGATTACTGTTCAGCATTACTTGAGATTTTAATACTTCATTTAATTCTAATAATTGATTTCCCTGGGCATTTGGATCGGTGTAGCCAACTGAATCAGCAGGATGAGGAATAAAATACCCGGCAGAATCTACAAATCCCCACTCACTTATTTTATCTTTAATAAACTCATGTTGGTATTTAAGCCCCCAAAATGTGGTATGATTTCCGGCAATCTTTTTTCCCTTATGTTCTGCATTTAAAACGTAGGCATCTAACTTGTTTCTGGCGTGATCTAAAAATGTTCCAACACCTCTGTTAAACTTAACATCACCAAAGTTGTCTTTACTTAAATCTCTTTCCAATTCATCTATTCGATAACCACCTTCAATGTCAAATTTTTCATCTTCTAAAGTGCTAAATGCCGAAGTGATGAATTTTAGTTCTACCCCCTCTTTTGGAGTAAAAGTGTTGCTAATTGCACCAAAATAGGTTTGGAACTGGTCAATCTCTTGTCCATCAAAATAAACGGTTAATTGTAATGATTCGTTTATTGTACCAAATTCTGTTTGCCTTGTTTGAGGAATAAACTGGTATTTGTTTCGAGCTATATTCCCTAAAAAGCCAATCTCCCATTTTTCATTTATATCATAAGTGAAATAGGTTTGAACATCTAAAAAAGTAGGTCTATATTCTCCATCAGTATCTAAGCTTTGTAATACGTATTGGTTTGTTTTATAACGCACTCCTGATAAGTAAGTGAATCGATGGTTTTTACTTGCGCCTTCGATGTGAAGTGCT
>JBFIEB010000358.1:0-2689 GCA_041603555.1 Vicingaceae bacterium | reverse complement strand
AGATTTTATTGAATCAAACAGTAAAAAACCAACAGTAATTGTTGGAATTGTTCAAAATAAAAGCAGCGAACATATTAGTTCAGAATCATTTATTAAAGACATTGAAAGGGAGTTTGTTAATTCGGGTAAAGTTAAACTAGTACAGGGTGGAGAAGCTCGTGAACAGTTGAGAGTGGAGCGGGCTGAGCAACAAGATTACGCTTCTCCCTCAACAACAAAAAAATGGGGAAAGGAAAAGGGAGCAGATTTCATGTTACAGGGAACAATCAATTCAATTACTGATGCTAATGTGAAAGAAAAAGTTGTTTACTATCAAGTTGATCTCGAATTGAGTGATTTGGAAAGCAATGAAAAAGTATGGATTGGAAGTAAAAAAATTAAAAAAATAGTTAAGTAATAAAAACATTATCAATTAAAGATTAATGTATAAGAGGCTATTAATAATTTTTATAATCATATTGACTTTTATATTAGGATGTGCCACCTATTATCAAAAAAACAGCCAGTTCCAGGAGTACTTTGAGATGGGGGAAATAAAAAAGGCAAATCAAATCCTTGATAAAAACAAAAAAGCATTTAAAGACAAAAACCGATTAATTCATTTTCTTCAAAAGGGGGTTGTTTTACAGATGTTAGGAGAGTATCAGGAAAGTAATAACTTTTTTGAAGAAGCTTATATTTTTTCAGAAGATTTTCGAAAAAATTATTCTACAGAAGCTGTAAGTCTTATCACAAATCCTACTGTAAAGGCTTATACCGGAGAAGATCATGAATTGGTATTAATGCATTATTATAAAATAATTAATTATTTGCAACTCAATCAACTTAATGAAGCTTTGGTAGAATGCCGAAGGATTAACAACAAACTAAACCTGTTAAATGATCGCTACGAAAAAAGGAAAAACCGCTATAAAGAAGATGCCTTTGCTCTGAATTTAATGGGAATTATTTTTGAAGCATCAGGAGATATCAATAATGCTTTTATTGCTTATCGAAATGCTTATTGGGCATACGAACAGAATTATAGCGTATATTTTAACACCAAAGTTCCGTTGCAGTTAAAAAAAGATTTGTTAAGAACAGCATATCTTAATGGTTTTCAACTAGAATTGGAAGAATTTGAAGAAACGTTTTCTATGAAATACAAACACGTTGAAAAACCTATGGCTGAATTGGTTTTCTTTTGGAATAATGGATTAGGACCGGTAAAAGGAGAATGGAGTATTAATTTTTCTATTGTAAAAGGACAGGGAGGGATAGTGATGTTTGTTAATGAAGAAATGGGATTGAATTTTCCATTCCCTCTACCGCCTGTTGGAAATGGGACTGGAGGTTTTGGAGACCTTAAATTTGTTCGTGTTGCCTTTCCGAAATACATAGAAAGAAAACCTTATTATGAGTATGGAGAGTTAGTAATAGATAACAAAACTTACCAACTTGAATTAGCGGAAAACATAAATGAAATAGCTTTTAAAACGCTTGAAGATAGGATGCTAAGAGAAATGGCTAATTCGTTAATGCGACTTGCAATAAAACAAGTTACAGAGCAACGATTAAGAAAACAAAATGAAAATTTGGGAGCACTCCTTTCGATTATAAATGCCGTTACAGAGAAAGCCGATACAAGAAACTGGCAAACACTACCCTATAATATTTCTTATGCCCGTATTCCATTAAAAGCAAATAGCAACAAAATAACAATGAAAATTTACTCCTCTCATCTCAGAGAAAGTAATGATGAAATCTTTGATTTTGAGGCAACAAATAAACAAACTCTTTTTCATGTCTTTCATGTGTTGGAAAGTACTTCCGAATCTTTTTAATTCCTTAATTGGATTCTGTCGGTTCTGTCGCATTAATTTAAAATTGCCTGATTTTGGAATAAATTTACACAACTGAAAAAATCTAAACCATTGGTATTAAACAACTTAATTTTTTCGGAAATGAAGATTTTTTGTGAAAAATGCTCAAAAAATAATTAATGCGACAGAACCTTATGGTTTCTTGTTAAGGATTTGCAAACAATTTGAGTAACATTTTATGAAAAAAGACTTCCACGTGCAGTGAAAGTCTTTTAAAGTCTGTAGGCCAAGGCTTGATTTATCGAACTTTTTAACCGATGCTCACTTATTTACTAATTCGTAATTAATTTAAATTTCTATGTTTTAAAATATTAATTAATAAGGATTTTTTTCGATTCTACTTTTTGTGAATTAGTTAAGTTAAAAAAGTAAAAACCATTTTCAAATGCAGAAACATCTAGATTTGTTAAAGAATTGGTAATGATTCTGCTGCTTAATAGCTTCCCATTTTGATTATAGATATCTAATGTTGTTGGAAAAACATTTACACTAATAGTAAGTTGTGAACTTACTGGATTAGGATACACCTTAATTTCATTAAATACTTGGTTAGGAACAATATCATTTCCAGCCATAAATCTATTGTTCATGTTGTTAGGCAATTCATCTACATCAACAGTTGGGTTAACTAGGACTGGTTCAAAACTTGTGAAAGGATTTAGTGGAGCTTCAGCTGGAGCAGATACTACGCTAATATTTAAATTATTAACTGAAGCACTTAAAGCTGGATTACTAGAAACAGCAGCTGTGATTACATCAATAGAAAGTAAATTATTGTTATTATCCATGATAGAATATAAGCCATTTAATGTATCTAAAGTCGAGGT
>JBFIEB010000357.1:0-2699 GCA_041603555.1 Vicingaceae bacterium | reverse complement strand
TTAAATAATTCTGATGAGGTTAATTTTTTATTGACTTTGTTTAAATATCAATCTTACCCTAATGATAAACATTGCCAATTGCAACTTTTAAATTACCTAGCAAATAATTTATATCATGAAGATTTGTTTGAAATTTTTGAGACTTATAAAGAAAACAGAGTAGTTGGCTATTTAAATAGTAAAAATATTCAACTTGATTTTAAACGTATTGCTAACTATTCACTCTATGAATTAGCGGAATATTTTATAGTAAAATTCAATTTGGATAAAGAAGTGGATGTTTACATTCAATTTTTCTTAGACAAAATACATGAATACACTACTCGCTATGATAATTCAGTAATTAATTTTATAGAGTGGTGGGATTCAAAATCGGAAAAATTCTCTATTGTAACACCAGAAGGGATTAATGCTGTTAGAGTTATGAGTATTCATAAATCGAAGGGATTAGAATTTCCTGTTGTCATTTATCCTTTTGCAAGTTCAACAGTTAAACGAAGTGAAGATTTCTTTTGGACGAATGATACAAATATTGATGTACTGAGCTCCGCAATAATACCAATTCGAAAAGAACTTCTGCAAACACAATTTGCAGCTGTTTATGATGATGAGATGGAGAAATCTAGGTTAGACCTTATAAATATGATTTATGTGGCTCTAACCCGTCCACAAGAAAGATTATTCATTATTTCTAAAATGAATAAGAAATCCTCTAAACATGGTTCGGTATCAGACTATTTGTTCGCTTTTTGTGAAAGTATGCTGGATAATAAAATAACTGAAAATCAATATCGTTTTGGTTTGTTTAGTCCAAAGAAAACAACAGAAGATAAGTTTTTAGGTAATAATGTTGTTTTTAAGCACATTAGTTATAATAATTGGAGAGATAAGATTCAGATAAGCTACCAAGCACCAAAAGTATGGGAAACAGAAAGCCCAGAAACGATAGGTGAACACGGAACCTTGATTCATAACATTTTAGCACAAATAACTACTAAAGATGATGTTGACGCTGCGTTAGAGTCTTCAATAAGAAAAGGATTGTTTACGGAAGCTGAGCTGCCAAGTATTAAGGCTCTGTTAGAGAGCATTTTTAAAATAGAGGGTGTAGCTGAATTGTTTTTAGAAGAAGATAAAATAATTAATGAGGCATCAATTTTATTAAAATCTGGAACTGCATTAATCCCCGATAGGGTGGTCATAAAAAAAGATAAAGTAGTGATAGTTGACTATAAAACAGGGAAAGAAGAAAAAAAATATTTAAAGCAATTGGAAGAATATAAAATTCGGCTTTTAGAAATGGGCTATAAAAATATTGAATCTTATTTGCTTTATACCAAAGAACAAAAATTGGTAAAGGTTTAATTACATCTGCTCTCCGAAGTCCATGTATCAATGTAAACGGTTTTTAAAGTAATGTCTCCCATCTTTTTTTGAAAAGTAGAGACTTTTCCTGGTACTAAATAAAAGTAACCATGCATGTTTTGGTAATAACGAAGCATCAATTGTTTACAACTTAAGGATGCTCCTCTGACAGTATAAACCTTAACAATAGCCATTCGTTTACCTACCGATATCACTTTATAAGAATCAAAAAATAAGCGTCTTTCAACCAGTTTTTTTTCTTCTATCATTTCTAGCTCATCTTGATGCAAAAAACCAATAGTACGTTTACCTGCTTGTAAATGATCCATGTATAGTTTGATTAATTTAATGGCCTCAAGGGTTTTAGGAACAACAACTTTATCACTAACAAATTTATTTTTTGAAGGAATGATAGTGTCTTCTGGGAGCGTAATATTCGAAGCATTTAAGTTTATTGTAAGTAAACTCAAACTCAACATGAATATTACAAATTGATACCTCATAGAGTAATTCAATCAATTATTGCGCCAATAGAAACAGAATGGCTTTTAAAAAGGCAAATCATCATCATCAGCAGGAGCATCGTCTATAGCAGGAGCTGGAGCTTCATTGCCAACTGGAGATCCTTGACCAATAGAAGTTATTTTCCAAGCATCAATATTATGATACCACTTACCGTTAAAATCACGGGAAGAGATGTTAAAGCTAACTTCAACTTCTTGACCAGGACCAAAATCTCTTAACATGTTTATCTTTTCATCGCCAAAAAGACTAAAACAAACTTCAGGATTAAATTGTGCTCCAGTATCAATTACAAAACCTTGTTTTTTCCACTCTTTTCCGGCTTTACTAGTGCCACTTTCAATCTCTAAAATATTGGTAATTCTTCCTTTTACTGATAAACTCATAACGCTAATTTTTAAATTGGAAAACAAATCTAACTATTACAAGAGGCAACAACAATTTTGAACTTTAAAACTTATAAACAAAATTGCCTATAAGCGTAATATTCAATATTATTGTATGGTATGAAGTGTAAAAATTGTTTTGAAGAATTATCAGGTCAAGAAAAATTTTGTTCAGATTGTGGACAAAAAAACATCGATAAACTCAATTTAAAATATATTCTAAGTCAGTTTGTAGAAGATGTTTTTAATGTTGACTCCAAAGTATTTCGAACACTCAAAAACCTGATAACAAAACCAGGTTATTTAACCAAAGAATATATCGAAGGTAGAAGATCATATTACGTTCCTCCTGTTCGTCTGTACATAGTAATGAGTGTATTGTTTTTTTTTATTTTGTCACTTATTGATTATGATGAAAAAACTTCT
>JBFIEB010000356.1:0-2705 GCA_041603555.1 Vicingaceae bacterium | reverse complement strand
ATCAGCATCTTCTGCTTGAATATTCCATTTAATTTGAGTGCCCTCCGGAAGAATTAAATCTCCTGTGTTTTGTAATGTTTCGTTTGGCTTATTGAGGTATTTTGGGTAATCAATATTTACCGAAAAATCCGTTAAAATTGGGTTAGGAATAACCGATAACTCATAATCCTCAGAGTAAAAACCTGAAGCATAAAGTTTAAAATCTTTGTTTTGTTGAACATTTTTAAACGTGTAAGAATATGCCCGTTTGTCTGTTTTACTTAAAGGATATTTATTCCCTGCTTGCTCTAAATATAGTTTCTCTGGCAATTGATTTCCAGAAACAGAAACCTCTAAATTAAAGTCTTTGTTTTTTAAGACAGAAAGCTCGTTGTTGGTAATTTGCATTCTAAAAGGAGCAACAGGAGCAATGTAGATGTTATGGTTCATTAATCGTTGAGACCCAACGGTAAATATTTTTGGTGATACTATTGAGATTCCGATTAATAACAAAAGAGGGATAAATAAATATTTAAGATGTTTCCTGTTTTCCGTAAGATTAACAGCATTAACAAAGGGCACCGGCTTTAATTCTAATGATTTTTGATCAATGCTTGCCAGTAACAGGTTATTACTGTTAATAGCCGCTTTATGTTCAAGTTGTAAAACATTTATCAGCTTATCTTTAACTTCATCAAAATGGTTTCCAATAATTTCGGCTGCTTGATTGTGGTTAATTATTTTTCCGAACTTGTACAATTTAGAAAGAGGGATAATTATATAATTAACTATTAAATAAGTTGTGATAGCAATAAATAAATAAAACAAAACTGTTCGTCCAGTAGTACTAAACTCCCCAAAATATTCAATAGAAGTAAATACAATAAAAGAGGCCAATAACAAGCCTGCGCTATAAATCCCTCCCTTTAAAAGTCTATTTTTATAGTATTTACGAATAAACGCATCTAACTTAGAAATTAATATTTGATAGTTGTTGCTCATATATTTTCAAAACGCTGATAGCCAATAAAACTTGTATCGCGAACTTATAAAGTTCGGTTTTTTTTTTATGAAAAAGTTAACTCCTTTTAACTTATTGACTCTTTTGAATTGGTTTTTCCATAAGTTTTAGACCAAAAAATCAAGAAGTTTCTGAAATTGTTTGTCTTTCTCAAAATTATCTTTTGCAAAACTATATGCATCAGTGCCCATTTGGTTCCTGAGAGAATTATCTTTAATTAAAAGTTCTAATTTTTTGACAAATAATTCAATGTCGTTCGGTGGTATTAAAAACCCGTTTTCTCCATCTTTAATCAATTCTGGATTACTACTTAAATCAAAAGCTAGTACTGGTTTTTTTGCCGCCATTGCTTCGGCCAATACAAAACCAAACCCTTCCCACAATGCAGTAGAAACAAAAATATCTATTTGCTCCATAAACCCCCTCATGTCTTTTACGAAGCCTAATAATTCTATTTGCTGGGTTAAGTTTTGTTTTGCTATTTCTTGCTTTAGTCCGTTGCGCAAAGGGCCTTCCCCTGCTATCAGGATTTTAAAGCTAAACCCTTTTTCTTGTAATTTTTGGGCAATTTTTATTAAATATTGTTGTCCTTTTTGTTTAACTAACCTCCCACCATTTCCAATAATTACTTGACTAGATGTTGATGTATTTGGAGTAATAGGAGAATCAAAAAACTCAATGGCATTATAAATAATTGCTGTTTTTTTACCATCAACAATTTCTTTATAATGTTTTTGCAGCAATTCTTTGGTGGCATTAGAGTTAAAAATAAAGTGGGTAACAACATTGCTAAACAGATTTTTATTAAGCCTACTTTCCTTCACCTCAACAGCAATTCCTCTTCGATAAACAATCTTTTCTATACCAGCCTTTTGAGCAGCTCTTCCTCCTAACTTTAAGTCTTTAGGGCTATTAAAAATTACTATGTCGATTTTCTTTTCTTTATAAAATTTAATGAGTTTATTAACCTTAGAAGCGTTTAAAAAGCTCAAATTGCCCGCCTTAATGTGAAATTGAGCAACATCAATTTCTTCGAGTTTTTTCGATAATTCGCCATCCCCATCACAAACAAAAAAAGTATTGTTTAGGGTATTGGACATTAATTCTGCAGTTTCAAAATGCCATTTTTCTCCACCTCCCCAAAACTTGGTGGTATTAAAAAAACATATATTCTTATTAGTAATCAATTTATTTGTTTCGGTGCAGTTCTCGTAGTTTAGTATATTTTAATCTCTTCGCGTAAGCAGAATTTTTACAGACAATGTATCCATGATATCCATCTAAAAAGCCCAGTTTCAAAAAATAATCTCTAAAGAATTTGAAAGTTGATTTATAAAATATCTTAAAGCCTCCGCTAGTTTTTCCCTTTTCAAAAGCAGCCTTTGAACTAATATCTGTGAAATATTCTATTTGCTTGAGGTGTTGTTCAACTGTATAAAAAGAATAATGCAAAATATCAAATGGAAGGTGTTTTATTGATGTCCCCTTATCCATAATCACTTTGTCATGAGGATTTTCTCCCCCCCATTTGCCCTTTGTTGAATCCCATAATCTTAATTTTTTGTCTGGGTACCAACCACAATACTTAATCCATGAACCACAGAAGTTGGTTAAACGATTAAAGCGGTAGCCATCATGTTGCCAGTTGTTTTTGATTCTAACTATTTCGTCTTGTAGTTCATTTGTTAGAGCTTCGTCTGCATCT
>JBFIEB010000355.1:0-2711 GCA_041603555.1 Vicingaceae bacterium | reverse complement strand
TGATCCAATGCAGCGACAACCTGATATTACTAAAGCAATTGAATTATTAGGGTGGGAGCCAAAAGTGAATAGATCAGATGGATTAAAAATTACCTACGAATATTTCAAAAATCTTACACAAGATGAATTAAATAAAGTAGAGCATAAAGATTTTAACGAATATATTAAGTCATAATGGGGTATTTTAATCATGAAACAGCAATAATAGATGATGGATGTGAAATCGGTGAAGGAACAAAAATTTGGCATTTTTCTCACATTATGCCTAATTGTATTATTGGGAAGAATTGTAATATAGGACAGAATGTAGTTGTTTCTCCAGAGGTTGTTTTAGGAAAAAATGTAAAGATTCAGAATAATGTTTCAATCTATTCTGGAGTTATTTGCGAGGATGATGTGTTCCTTGGACCCTCAATGGTTTTTACAAATGTTACAAATCCAAGGAGTGCAGTAAATAGGCGAGGGGAATATGCAAAAACAGTGGTTAAGAAAGGAGCTTCAATTGGAGCTAATGCTACAATAGTTTGCGGACATGATATAGGGCAATATGCCTTTATTGGTGCTGGAGCGGTAGTTACCAAGCCTGTTCCAGCTTATGCTTTAGTTGTTGGAAATCCAGCAAAACAAATAGGATGGATGAGTGAATATGGTCATCGTTTAGAGTTTAATGAAAATGGAGAAGCGACATGTGAGGAAAGTAAAGAAAAGTATAAATTTGACAATAATGTAGTGGTAAAAATTTCTGAATAATGAATGATAGTAAAAAAATAAAGTTTGCCATTGTTGGATGTGGGCATATTGGTAAACGACATGCAGAAATGATACTTGGAAATCCTGAAGCTGAATTAATCGCATTATGTGATGCAAATTCTAAATCTGAATTGGGAATTGAAAAATACGAAGTAGATTTTTTTCAATCTATAGAAGAATTATTAGCAGCAGATTTGGATATTGATGTTATTAATATTTGTACACCAAATGGATTACATTCTAATCAAGCTTCTTTAGCTTTAGATAAAGGACTTCATGTCGTTGTAGAGAAACCAATCGGATTATCGAAAGCTAAATGTGAGAAAGTATTACATAAAGCACTATCCAACAACAAGCAAGTATTTGCTGTAATGCAAAATAGATATTCTCCACCTTCTGTCTGGATTAAAGAATTGATAGATAACAAGGTATTGGGCAGTATCTTTATGGTCCAATTAAATTGTTATTGGAATAGAGATAGTCGCTATTACAAATCAGGAGGCTGGAAAGGAACTCAAAATTTGGATGGAGGAACACTCTATACTCAATTTTCTCATTTTATTGATATCATGTACTGGCTATTTGGAGATATTGAGAACATACAAGGAAAATTTCAAGACTTTACTCATAAAGATTTAACAGATTTTGAAGATTCAGGTTTTGTTTCTTTTGATTTCGTTGATGGTGGAATGGGGAGCTTGAATTATTCTACAGCTATAGCTAGTCAAAATTTAGAAAGCAGCATAACAATTATAGGAGAAAAAGGGAGTGTTAAAATTGGTGGGCAATACATGAACGAAGTGGAGGTTTGCAATATTGATGGATATGAAATGCCTGAATTACCAAAATCTAATCCTCCGAACGATTATGGACCTTATAAAGGTTCAGCAGCGAATCATCACTACATTGTAGAGAATGTAATTGATACACTGAAAGGAAGAACAACAGCAACAACCAATGCTTTAGAAGGGCTAAAAGTAGTAGAGATAATAGAGAGAATTTACATGTTGAGAGATAGTAAATTATTAAAACAGAATACCAAAAAAGAGATAAATGAAGTTTGAGATGGGTATTTATAATAGATTAAAAAATAAGGAAACAAAGATTGCGGTGATTGGATTAGGATATGTCGGGTTACCAATAGCTCTAGAATTTGCTAAAACAATGTCAGTAATTGGATTCGATATCAACGAAAAAAGAGTTGATATGATGAAAAAAAATATCGATCCTAGTGAAGAACTAGATGTTTCGGCCTTTGATGGTTGCGATATTGAGTTTACGACAAGCTTAGATGATTTAAAAGATGTTACCTTTTTTGTTGTGGCTGTTCCAACACCGATTAATCCACATAAATTACCAGATTTAAGCCCATTAATAGGAGCGTCCACTACAGTAGGAAAAGTATTGAAAAAAGGAGATTATGTAGTTTATGAATCTACCGTTTACCCTGGTTGTACAGAGGATGATTGTATTCCTGTATTGGAAGAAATTTCTGGATTAAAATGGAAAGAAGATTTTATGATTGGTTATTCTCCAGAGCGGATTAACCCAGGAGATACGCAACATACCTTAACTAATGTTATAAAAGTAGTTTCTGGTTGTTGTGATGAATCGTTACAAGAAATAGCAAAAGTATACGAGGAAGTAGTGCAAGCAGGTGTTCATAGAGCAACCACAATTAAGGTAGCCGAAGCTGCAAAAATTATTGAAAATACACAACGTGATTTAAACATTGCCTTAGTAAATGAATTGTCCATTATTTTTAATAAAATGAATATCAATACTTATGATGTTTTGGAAGCCGCTGGAACTAAATGGAATTTCTTAAAGTTTTTTCCAGGCTTGGTTGGTGGTCATTGTATTGGTGTTGATCCTTATTATTTAACTTATAAGGCGAAAGAGTTGGGTTACCATGCTCAAATTATAAATGCTGGTCGTTTTGTAAATGATTCTATGGGGGG
>JBFIEB010000354.1:0-2713 GCA_041603555.1 Vicingaceae bacterium | reverse complement strand
TATCAGTTAATTCATCTTTTAAAGTTCAAATTTCACAAGGTAAATGGGAAGGTTTCCAAATTGAAAACTATTATATTGATTATGGCGATTCATCTATCATTTCTAAAAACAAAATAAATAACCATTCGTATTCATTAGCTGGCATGAAAGAATTGAAAGTTTTAATAACTGGAATCGATGCCTCCACCAAATCAGTGGTTAGCCAATGTTTTTATAAAAATATTTTTGTTACCCAAGGAATTACCAATCTATTAGCTCAAAATAAGTTTTTAGAAGAAATAAGTTATGCAAAGTTTAATGCTGATAAATTAGCTGAACTTGAAGGACATTATTTCTTAGAAATATTATCAGCTAGTCATTCGGTACTTAACGATACTTCCATTTTAAAAGATTTTGTTGACTTGGTTACCGAAATTTATAATGTAAAAACAAACTCCTTTTCCTATGTCTTGGGTAAAACTGACAATCCATTGGATTTAATTGAAGATTATCGAAAGGCTCATCGATTAGGTTTTTCTGATGCCGTAGCTAAATTATTTGAAGAAGGTAAGATTAAAATTGAAGACCTAGGTATGGTATATGATAACGAGGTTGGTGAAGTAAACATAGTATTGAAGAATATTAATTTTGAATATGACGGCCATTTATTGGATAACGCTTCCAAAGAAGAATTGGGAAGGTTGATTGATTATCTAAAGGATAATGAAGAGGTGATTATTGAAATCAATGCACATACAGATGGAGCAAGGAATGTTGCGATGGCTAGAAAATCCTTTGCCGCTAAAGGGTTGGAATATACAAAAGCTGCACATGATGAGATAAGTGCTGCTTATAATTTAAAGTTGTCTCAAAAAAGAGCCAAAAGTGTTGTCGATTACATCAGTAAACAGGGAATTGATATTAATAGATTAGAAAGTAAAGGGTTGGGTGAAACGAAACCCATCGAGGCAAATTTTAATCTAGATGGTTCTGACAACCCTTCAGGTAGAGAAAAAAACAGAAGAGTATCATTTAAAGTTATTCATCGATAATGTTTTGCCGTTTATCGAGTATTTGAAAATCCCTTATAAATATTGACAAATTTGATTATCTTGGCATAACTTTTGAAAGAATCGAGCCATGCAAAACCAGGTTATTATTATATTTATTTTGTTAGTGAGTATTGGTTTCAATACGCTAAAAGCACAATCAGTACCTGCGAAAAATGAGAATATTCCATTTTTGGTCACTTTTGGAAATAAAGCTGAATTAAAATGGGGAGATGATGATTTTAATCAAATAGTTTTCTTTTCAATACCAGCTAATCAAAAGACACCATTTTTTATTAGAATTTTTGATCCCAATGTTGGTGGAAAACATGACGAAAACCGACAAGGATTTAATACTAAAACTAAATTCTCATTATACGGAGCAGGTTGCTTTTCTAGTAAAGATGAAGAAAACAAGGATCCAGTTAGTAATTACAAAATGGGAAATTTAATTAGCTCAAAAGTATTTGGAGATGAACCTACTTTTGATGACAAGTGGTATACCATTGGTCCAATCAACCCTTTAGAAGGTGAATTGTTGCCAGATCTGGGGGGGTACATTTTTAAATTGGTAGTGGATGGAGAAACTGGAGATGATGGAAATCTTTATAAATTGTTTATGTCGGTAAAGAATAACGAAAACAGGGCTGTTGAAGGGGGTAACGCATTTATGTATGAATATTCCTTCAGGTTAAATGCAGGTAAGCAAACCTCACATTTATATCCATATGTTGATGAGCATACGATATCGGTTAAACAACATAATTTCGATTTTGATAATGATGCTTATATAAAATTAATTGCAATGTCTATCCCTGGAATAAAAGTGAATACCTCTAAAGATGGAGTATGGGCTAACAGTTTGCATAATATGAGCGAGAAAGATAAGAAAACATCATTGGATATTCAGATTATTAAAACTGGAACCAAGAGTAATAATAATGCAGTTTTTTACATAACCAACCAGAGAGGAAAATTTATGCAATTCCATTCTATTCCTATCGGTGCCATACCAAAGAAAACGATTGGGATTAAACCTGTAAAAAGATAGTTTAGATTCTTTCTATAAATTTTTATGATTACTTTTAACAGGTGCGACAGGGCCTTCATAATACTCAGTTGAACAAATATTTTTTATTTGTTTTATTAATTACCAACTCTTTATTTGCTTTATCTCAAGAAAAAATTTCGGTAAGCGTTACCAATTTTAGTTCATCACAAAGTGAGTATGCGCCAGTATACTTCAAAAATGGACTTGTATTTTCAAACGTTAGTTCTAATGATGACCCAAACAAATCAATGACCGGATTGTATTTTGCTCCATTTAAAAAGGCCAAATTTGGAAAAAGAACAGTGTTTAGCTCGGCTTTAAAATCAGGATTACACGAAGGGGCAATAACATTTAGTGCTGATGGTAAAATGGCCTACTTTACCCGATCTCAATTTGAATTTGAACAGGTTGATAGTACTCAGGAAACGAAATTAGGAGTGTATAAAACGGTTTATGATGGATCAGAATGGGGCAATATAACTCCATGTAACTTTGTTAAACCTGAATTTAGTTTTGGACATCCAAGTTTATCACTTGATGGCAAGCGATTATATTTTGCTTCTGATATTGAGGGGGGATTCGGTGGAAAAGATATTTATTATACGGAAATTAATAATGGCGTTTGTGGTCCATT
>JBFIEB010000353.1:0-2719 GCA_041603555.1 Vicingaceae bacterium | reverse complement strand
CGCTGGTGTCAAATTTAGTATAACAATTATTAAGTTGTTGTTGTAATTGGTTAGCTCCAACTCCTGTAATCCAATTCTCTTTAATTAAAGAAGAAGAACACTCCCATATTCCGCACCTAATATTAATTGAATTGTAACTATCGCCTTTGGGTGGAGTAAAAGAAGAGCCTATAATTTCGTTAACTCTAATTTTTAAGGAAGGGACTGTAAAAACGGTAAAGAGAATACCCGCAATTAATAAAAGGAATAAATACTTTGTTTTCTTCCATACACTAGGCTGAATAAAAATGTATAGCCCAAAAGAAATGACAAAAGCTATCATAGGCAGTTTTGCTGCAAGTGGTATTAAGCTTGTTACACAAGTAATAAATGCAGCTCCATACCAAATCAAATGCCTTTTTTCTTTAAAGCCAAAATCAACAAGAATTAGCGCTGAAAAAGCTAAATAAATTGAAATATAGGTTGGATGGATTCCTGAAATTTCCTCAAAAAACGATCGATAGGCATAACTATCATCTCCAAAGTAAGAATACTTTAAAGGCATATCTGCAATAAAAATATACAGGTTGGTATATATTGCAATTCCAATTGAAGCAAGCACAAACGCTAACAATAATTTACGTAAATGGCTTTTTGTTAGTTCATTAGGTATTAGAAAAAAAATTATAGGAAAAATTAAAAGACTCATTTTTTTCTCTAGAATGAATCCACCAATCTGATCCATAGGATAAAAAAATGCCGATATGAGGTAAATTAGGTAAGTAGAAGAAATGATGAGCAGCCATTTTAAATTACTTTTCTTAAAAGCTGTTTTGTAGCCTGTTATTATTAAACCCAAACTAAAAAGTGCGAATAAAAGAATAGAGATAGACGTTAACTTTATTCCCAACAGAGGGAATGCTGCAACAAGAAATATACTATAATACCAGCCTTTATTTAAAAAAGTGTTGATTCCCATTCTTTTTAATAACGTTATTAATTTCGGATTTAAAGTTTTTTATAAAACTTTTTTCCCCAAAAAGTAAAGCATGCTCTCTTATTTCTTTACCATCAAAGTTCTTTTCTTCTCGTTCAAATTTATTAATAACCGTAACAATATCATCTATTTGTTGGTTATCAAAAAATAATCCTGTTTTATTTTCAACTACTGTTTCCAAGTAACCACCCTGTCGTAGTGCCAAAACAGGAACTCCGCAAGATTGAGCTTCAAGAGAAGAGATTCCAAAATCTTCTACAGCAGCTAATATTATTGCTTTTGCTTTTCTGAGGTAATCTCTCATTTCAATTTTCTCTAAAAATCCCAAATAACTAACATTTGCTAATTGTGGCATTTTTTTTAATTCAGGACCATCACCAATAACAATTAGTTTTTTATCAGGCAAATTCCTAAATGCCTCAGCAATTAATTCTACTTTTTTGTATGGAACTAATCGGCTAAAAACTAAGTAATAATCACCTTTATTTAACTTTTCATCAGGTGTAAAAAAAACGGTATCAACCGGTGGGTAAAGGATAGTAGAGTCTCTTTCATAGGATTTTTGTATTCTTTCTGCAATAAATTTTGAGTTGGCAATAAAATGGGTCACACTACTTGCAGTTTCTTTATCCCATTTTCGTAGTTTGTTGAATATTCTTTCCGATATTTTTCTTTTAAAAGGGGATTTTATGTCCATTAAATATTGTTCTTTCATATCCCATATATATCGCATAGGAGAATGGCAATACGATACATGGATTTGATTTTTTCTCACTTTAACACTTTTTGCCACTGCAAAAGAAGATGATATGATGATATCATAACTAGATAGATTAAAACTTTCAATTGCTCTAGGATAAAATGGCAGATAGTTTCTGTATAATTTTCTGCAAAAAGGGAAGTGTTGTAAAAAAGAGTGATGTGTTTTTTTTCCATTTAAAATCACATTCCTATCGTCATCGTTAAAAAAATCAAATAAGCAATAGATATCAGCTTCTCCTATTGCTTCTAAAATAGATTTGGCTACCTTTTCAGCACCTCCATTAACCGTAAACCAATCATGAATAAAAGCAACTTTCATTAGCGTATTTTCATAATTAATTGATTAACTTTTTTTGCACTTTCAGCGTAAGAGCATTTATTTATAATTTCTTCAGGCAATGGTTTCTCTTTCAAATTTTCATTTAATACTTTTCTTATTGATCTGACATAATCTTCACTGTTGTGTCCGTCAGCGTAATTTACTTCAAAGTTACCATACACTTCTTTATATACTTCTAATGGAGCAACTATTGTTGGACATTCGAAATATAAAGCTTCTAAAACTGGTATTCCAAATCCCTCATACAAGGAAGGATATACAAATAAATCAGCTTTTCGGTATAATTCCCATAGTTCTTGATCTTTAATATATCCTAAAAATTCTACTTGCTCATTATTTAAAGGTATTTCTTCCTTGCTGAAATTAGCGTTTTCAGCACCTACTATTAATAAGCGGTACCCTTCAAGATTTAAAGAAGTAAAGGCTGCGATTAGCGTTTTTATATTCTTTCTTGGGTTGATGGAGCCCACAGATAAAATAAATTTTTCACGAGCATTTATTTTATCTGTTGTTGTTTTATATTGAATTAACTCTGCTGATAATCCATTATAAATAACCATAATTTTCTGTTCAGGAACAGCTAATTTTAATTGCAATTCTTTTTTTGAGAATTCACTAACTGTAAGTATGTGTTTTGCTTT
>JBFIEB010000352.1:0-2737 GCA_041603555.1 Vicingaceae bacterium | reverse complement strand
TAACCTGAGGGGGAAAAAAATGTTAAAAGAATTTTAATGCTCTTATCCTTTTCTTTCAATTTTTCAATTACCGGTTTTCCTTGCTCTAATTCTCCTAAACTTGCACAATGAAACCAATATATATTTTCAACTTCGCTTACTTTTTTTATTTTTTCGAATATATTTTTTCTACCATCAACCCATTCCTTAGCTTTTGGATTAAAAAAAGCGCTAACCTTAATTACAAAAAAATAGAATGTTATGGATATTTGATAAAATAAAATCAATTGAATTTTGGCAGGTCAATTAGTTATAATAATATTCTTGTGCTTGTCTTCTATTAAGCCTAAGTATCCATCCAACCCTAAGACCATAAAGAATATTTGTATTGGTTTTAGTGTCTACCTCTTGAGTATCGTAATTAAATTTCCTTAAATTTTTTGTCCAGCCATGAGTGTAATCGAATCCACCAAAAAAATTGAGCAAATGGTTTTTACTCATAAATAAGTAACCTATAAAACCATTCACAGCATATCCTGAAGAAAAACGATCATATCCCTCTTTATGCTTATCTGTTAGAGCTACTATATCATCCTGAAATTTGATGCTTATTTTATGCTGAAGCATACCGACTCCTCCATAAACTAAAATTCCAGAATTTTTATTTGGAGAAAATTTATTAATCATTCTTCCTCCAATTAAGAAAAATGATGATCCTCTTTCTCCCAAATAAACATTAGTTGGTCTACCTTCATTGTCTATAATATATCCATCGCTTGTTGATATGTTTCTTAATACCCTAGTATCAGTTACCTCTCCTCCCCAAATAAAATTTCCTTTAAATCCATAATACCAGTTTGTTTTTGATTTTACTGCAAAACTTCCACCGATATTATGGTTTGAGCCAAATCGATCTGCCATATCCGATGCAGTCCATTGATAAGCATAAGAAGCGGTAAGCATTGGAATGGTAAAAGCAGTATCTGGTTTTTCCTTTTTTTCAATTACAAATTGAGCTTTAAGCCCAAGAGTAGAAAGAAATAATATTAAGAAAAGCAACTGTTTCATTTAATTTCAAAAACACAAATTAACGAATAATATCAACTATTATTACTCGTTACTCGTTATTGAGATAAAATTACAATTAAATAATTGAGATTTATTAATTTAGCCACCTTATCCAATTAAAGGAAATATGCCTGAAAATGACATTCAAATGGTTGACTTAAAAGGTCAATATGTAAAAATCAAGAATCAGGTAGATGCAGCAATATTGAATGTAATTGAATCAACAACTTTTATTAAAGGGCCAGAAGTAAAAGGATTTCAAGAAGACTTGCAGAAATATTTAGAAGTGAAACACGTTATTCCATGTGGCAATGGAACAGATGCGCTTCAAGTTGCTTTAATGGCTTTAGGGTTAGAATCGGGAGATGAAGTAATTACTACTGATTTTACATTTGCTGCCACTGTTGAAGTTATAGGATTATTAAACTTAACTCCGGTATTTGTATATGTAGATAGAGAAACATTTAATATTAATACTAACGAGTTGAGAAAAGCAATAACTCCCAAAACTAAAGCAATTATTCCAGTTCACCTGTTTGGTCAATCAGCTAATATGGAAGAAATAATGAATATTGCTGAAGAAAATGATCTTTATGTTGTTGAAGATACAGCTCAGGCAATTGGAGCAGATTATACTTTTTCTGATGGTAAATCGAAAAAGGTTGGAACGATTGGAACGATTGGAACAACTTCATTTTTCCCTTCTAAGAATTTAGGTTGCTATGGAGATGGAGGTGCTTTATTTACGAATGATAATGATTTGGCAGAGAGACTAGAAGCGATTGTAAATCATGGTATGTATAAACGGTATTATCATGATGAAATTGGAGTAAATTCACGATTAGATTCTATTCAAGCAGCAATTTTAAGAGTTAAGTTGCCATACTTGAATGCTTATAGTTCTGAAAGAAAAAAAGCAGCTGAATATTATAATGAAGCATTTAAAGACATTGAACAATTAGAAATACCTGCAACTGATGATAATTCTACCCACGTTTTTCATCAATATACATTAAAAGTTAATGGTGCCAATAGGGATGAATTGATAGATTACCTTAAAGAAAAAGGGATTCCAGCAATGATTTACTATCCCGTTCCATTACATCATCAAAAAGCATATATTAGACCAGAATTTAATGATGAAAACTACCCAGTAACTATGGAGTTGTGTAAAAGTGTAATATCTTTACCAATGCATACGGAATTAGATGAAGTTCAATTAAAGTACATTACAGAATCGGTTAAAGAATTTTTTGAAAAATGAGAATAGCAGTAATAGGAACAGGTTATGTAGGTTTGGTTACAGGGACATGTTTTGCTGAGACAGGCAATGATGTGATATGTGTGGATATTGATGAAGTCAAAGTAGAAAAAATGAGGAATGGAGAAGTACCTATTTATGAGCCTCATTTAGATGTATTATTTGAAAGAAATATTAAACAAGGAAGGCTGTCATTTACCATCAATATTGAAGACGCAGTTGAAGATGCAGAAATTATATTTTTAGCATTACCTACACCACCAGGAGAGGATGGTTCGGCAGACTTATCTTACATCTTAGGGGTGGCGGACACTTTAGGAAAAATTATTAAAAACTATAAGGTAATTATTGATAAAAGTACTGTTCCTGTTGGAACAGCAGAAAAAGTAACAGCTGCAATAGCTAAAAACGCAACGGTAGATTTTGCTG
>JBFIEB010000351.1:0-2739 GCA_041603555.1 Vicingaceae bacterium | reverse complement strand
GCTTATGAGCACTTTGTTTTGAAGGAGAAGCAGGTTCTACTGGTTTGTTTGTGCTTTCAACTTTATTTTCAATTGGTTGGCTTACAGTCTCAGTTGGTTTTTCAGTCTCAGCCTTATTGTCAAGGGGAGTTTCTGTAATGGGATCATTAAATAAACTTGGTTTATCTGATGGTAATCTTTTTCTTTTTGGTTTAGAAGTAGCACCTGTTGAGGATCCTGCCGGAATTCTTTTTTTCTCAGTTGGCGTATCTTCTTTTTTAGGTGGGTTTATCGCTTGTTGATCTAAAATTTGATAAACTAGGTCTTCTTTCTTTAGTTTATCTGCTTTTTTAATGTCTAACGCAATTGCGATGTCACGAAGTTCATTTACTAACTTCTTGTTTAATTCAATAATATCGTACATGTAATAATTTAATGATTTTTAATATATTTAATCGTCTTGATTTTTTAATTTCTAATTACAGAGTTGTAATTTTTTTATGAGGTAATTTATTTTAATTTACTCCTTTTATAAGGTTACTTTTGATTGATCGTATGGTGTAAATTTATGATGGGGTAATAATGTTACCGGGATACCGATAGTACAATAGTACGAAATAAATATTAATAAAAAATAAAAAGGTTAATTATTTATTAAACGGTTTTAACGCTAAATAATTTACATAACCAGCCTAAATGACCCGCATGAGAAGATTCATGGCGAACAGCATGCTTAATTATTGCTCTAACAGAATCTTCACCACCAAAGTCTATTCCATTAGTTGTTGGCTTTGCTAAATCTTCATCTGTAAGTTTGCTAACATAACTAATGGCCTTTATATGAACTTTTTTGTATAGTTCTTTTATCTCATCAATTGGAGGATAATCTTCTTTTTTAGGTATTTCAGATCCGAGTCCGAACTGACGTGCCCATGGGATATTAACTTTTTCACCACCGGTACAAACAAGTAACAACCAATTTTCTGAAACCGTAATATGCGCTATTAGCCATAATATGCTATTCAGTTGTTTTCCTTCCACTTCAAATACTTTATAAGGGTCTTGTCCTTCTAATTTGTTTAAATAGTAATTAGTTAAGTTTCTTGACAACTCAAGCATTTCAACTAATGTTTGTGTTTCAGTTCTGCTCATTTTTTTGTCTTTTGTAAGAAATACTTGGCATTCATTTCATTGTAATCTTTTCTCCAGGCTAGAGCAGCCTCTAAATAAATGTGTTCTAATACAGGTTTATCGTCAGTTAAAATTTCTGCATCATCAAAATTTATATCCATTTCATATATTAGGTCGTGTATAATTTGATTTTTTGATGTTAACTCTTCATTACTACATACGAAAAGTAAATTACGATATCGCTCTTCTCCCGGTGTTCCAAGTAAGCGAACATTGTAATTTTCTTCTAAAAGAGATTTATAAATAGAACGAGCAGCTTTTCCTTTACTTCCTGTTATAAATCCATAAAAATTAATAACTAATATTCCGTTCTTATTCAATTTCGTTTTTATTTCGTTAAAAGCTTCCTTCGTCATTATATGTATGGGAGGTGTTTCGCTATGGTACAAATCATAAATGATTACATCATACTTTTTTTCGGTTGTATTGATGTAATGCCTTGCATCATCAACAACAACATTAGCATCTTTATCAATGTTAAAATATTCTTTAGCAATTTTTTCAATTCTTGCATCTATTTCAACTACATCTACATCATAATTGTTTTTGGTTAACCTTCTATATATAGTTCCGCCACCTAATCCTAATAATAAAGCTTTTCTATCTTTAGCGTTTGCATATGAATTAACATTATAAATCAAAGCGTCAACATAATACCAATAACTCTCATCAGGATTTTCTTTACTCATCATAGTTTGAGAAATGTTGTTGACCATTAATTCTCGATAAGGCTTGTATCTGTTTTCAATGCTATTAAAATGACCTCTATCTACCACTTTTATTTCCCCCAATATTCCTTCGGATTGATAAATAACTTCTTTGTCTTTGTTTTGAAAATTGTAAGAAAAGACTGAGACAAGAATTAATAAAGCTGCAGATTTTTTAAATGTTTTTGTTGTAAAAAATAAAACCAACGATATTAATACCACCAATAAGCCATATCCGTATAATGTAGCTTTTATTCCAAATTCTGGTAAAGTGTAAAATCCTACAACAAATGTTACAATAATACCTCCAAGCGTTGAAATTGCGTACACAGTACCACTACTTTTACCAGACTCTTTTGCTTGGCTGGTTAATAGATTAATGATTAATGGAGATACTGCTCCAAATAACATTAAGGGCAGAAACAAAAAGCACATTAAAGAAATAACAGTTCCAGTTAGCAAGTTTAAATTAATGGTACTTGGTAAAATAGCATTACTTATAAAAGGAGTTAAGGAAACTAAACATCCTGCTACTAACATTAACCAAAAAATAATATCCTTTTTTTGATTTTTAGAAGAGATGTACCCACCTAGATAATACCCACTCATTAATGCAGTTAAGGTAATGCCTAGTACAGCAGCCCAAACATAGATAGATGTGCCAAAATAAGGGGAAAGAATTTTAGCACTACATAACTCTACACACATTACAGCGCCACCTTCTACAAAGGCGAGTAAGAAAATTAGATTTTTTAGTGTTTTATTCATTTAGAATCCCAATAATACGAATTATTTTTATTAACAAAACCACTAAAGTTTGTTTGGTTTATAACAAATTAACTATGTTTGCGTAAAATTACTT
>JBFIEB010000350.1:0-2742 GCA_041603555.1 Vicingaceae bacterium | reverse complement strand
TAATTCTAACATAACTAAGGTTTAGTTAAATAATATATTCTTTAATTCTTCTTTACTCCCACCAAGGCAATTTTCATTATAAGAATAATTTCCATCTAATTGGTAACTTGTTCTTTTTTGTGAATAAATTGTAATTCGTGTTACTTTCATTTTAGTTGGAATACCCTCTTTGATTAACCAAACTTTTTGACCTATTGTGTATTTTGTTTTCATAATACCAACGTTTTAATAATTTAATTTATAACAAGAACTACAATAAGGTATTCCTGTATTGATTGATAATTGATTACCGCAATCGGGGCAAATTTTAAGTTTTATATATGTCATAATACCAACGATTAATTAAACAATGTTTGTTGTCCGTAATTTATTTCTATTTCTGTTTCGTTTCTTTTTTCAAGGTCATTTATTCCACAAAAACCATTACACTCAAAAAGTGGTTTTGGTTCTCTACCCTCAATCATTGAAATGTCTTTAAGTTGTGGATAGTCTTTATGTGGCTTCAAAAACACAAGTACATTACCGCTTTCTTTTGCTTCCTTGCTCTGGTCTTTTAGCATTGTAATTGGCTTACCTTTTAGGTCGGTTAGTTCGTGTTCCATTTTAGCCATTGCATTAAATTTATCGGGAAATTCTCTTGCCATTTTTTGCCAGTATCCAATACCGCCTTGAACACAACCAGTTTTGAAGCAATTATTATTCAAGTACCCATATTTATACACTATTGGCACTTCAATGCCTTGTTTAGTAACCAAATCAATACAATCCTTTTTTGAATATCCATACATAAGTAGTGGGAATATTGGTTTTGTTTGTTCGTGGTTTAGTTTCATTGATTTTGCTCTGTTTACTTCGGATATTTCAAAACCAAAAACTTGATGACTCCAAATGTTTTCCTTTTCCCATTTTTCTCTGACTATCCTTTTCAGTTCGCTTGAACATACTGCCCCTTTTGCGTTGTTTAGTGCTTTGTATCTTCTCCATACGTCTTGTATAGATTTGTGTTTGTAGCTTGTTATGGTTTCGATTTTTATTCCGTACCATTTAGAACAATCTACCATAAATCGGTAGGTGTCGTCATCTTCATTTTTGGTATCAATAAAAATAACTCTGCACTTATCAACGCCAAATAAATCAATAGATAATTTACAAGCTACTGCACTTGTAATTCCACCACTCCACCAGCAAATAATTTTATTATTCATACCAACGTATTTTTATCCTTTAATTTTTTTCAATTCATCCAAAAAATCACCCATAAGTCTGCGTTGAGCTTCTCTTACTTTTAATTTTTCCTTTAATTCAAATATTTCCCTATCAAGGTTGTTTATTTCTTTAGCTGTACTGTTAATTGCTTTTTCTAATCTTTCTTCCATTTCGTTAATTTTTATGAACATTTGCTAAATCAAAATGGTTACACTTTGTTTAGCTTGGTGTTGTAGGTAATAAGCCTACTAATCCTTATCAAATGGTGTGTGTGGGCTTTGGCAAGGATAATCCTTTACGTGTTCACCGTTATTTTTAGCCTCTGCTATATCAATGCAATTACATCCTTCGCCACATTCTTTTTCGTTCCATTTTGGAATTTTAGATTCTACGTGTTCCTCTATTTCTTTTATTAATTTTTTAAATCCGTAGGCTAACTACCTACAACAATATGTAACACACATTAAAACGGTGGTGTTACATTCACCGTTATGTACAATGGCGCACACTCTTAAACCAATCACACGTGCTATTGCGCCACAGTACATAACACGTGGTATAGTGCATAGCTTTAGGTTCGTGCTTAATTCAAAAGTTTGTGCGTATTTGCCCATAAATAACAATTTTTCCTTCCCTCTTTTAGCTCGTTTGCGGTTAATTATTAAAATACTTAGTATAATATTCCTCTTCGTTATCAGATAAACCCTTAATACAAACAAGTGAATTATTCATCCATAGTAAAGATGATAATTGAATGTGTATTTTATAATCTTCATCTTGTAATGTATAAAATAGCGTTCCATTTTTATCTTCCCAAACTTTAAATTCACTACCAACTTCCCATACGTATTTTGGATAAGTAATAGTTTTACCTATTTGTTCCATTTTACCGCTTTTAAAATCAAAAAGCATCATTTTACTTTCAGAAAACATTGGTTTTGTTTGTACTAAAACTAATGTTTGTCCTGCAACTATTTGGTTTCCTTGCCAATCTTCGTAAGTTTTATTTTTATCAAAATAATTTGCCATCGCTCAAAAATTGTTATTTATTAATTCAGTTTTTAAATCAAAGTTTTGTGCATTTTAAGGCTACGCACCATACCACTATTCGTTGTGTTCCGTTAAGGAACCTTTTATTTTATTAAACTAATATCAAATTTACCTTTTCGTTCTTCTTCTTCTCCATCAACAATTTCATTTTCTAACATCCAACATTCGTATTGGAAATAAATATTTTTCAATTGCTCTCTTGTTATTTTTCCAATCAAATAATTGTAAATATGCTCTCGCATTTTTTCGTGTACGTGTTTTAAATCTGATGTAATCATAATGAAGGTTTTATTGACCGTATTTAAGGTAAAAATTTTGTTTTGCTTTGTAGTATGGAATTGAATAATTTATAATAACATATCCAAGTCCATAAATTATGGCGAATATCAACGCCCATTGTATTAGTGCTTTTATTGTGTTTTTCATAATGAAGGTATTTTTTTTGTTTGTAATTTCTTAATCCCTTTTAAATTTCTTAATACTTGG
>JBFIEB010000349.1:0-2752 GCA_041603555.1 Vicingaceae bacterium | reverse complement strand
AGCCAAAAGAAAATCAAAAACGCCCTTATATCCGTATTTCATAAAGACAATTTAGAACCTATAATTAAACGATTAAATGAGTTGGGGGTTAGGATTTATTCTACTGGCGGAACCCAAAATTTTATTGAAGAATTGGGGATTCCGGTAACTGCTGTAGAAACGTTAACATCTTATCCTTCTATTTTAGGTGGAAGAGTAAAAACTCTACACCCAAAAGTTTTTGGTGGGATTTTAAGCAGAAGAGAACGGGATAGTGATATTGCTCAATTGGATGAATTTGAGATACCAGAAATTGATATAGTAATTGTTGATTTATATCCTTTTGAGGCTACAGTTGCTTCTGGTGCAGAGGAGCTAGACATTATCGAAAAAATTGATATTGGAGGAATTTCTCTAATTCGTGCAGCAGCAAAAAATTACAAAGATGTTTTGATAGTTTCTTCAAGAGAACAATACGATTATACCTTGAATTTATTGAATGAAAAAAATGGAGCTTCTGATTTAGAAGATAGAAAATATTTAGCTAAATCAGCATTCAATATTTCTTCACATTATGATACAGCAATTTTTAATTGGTTTAATAATGATGAAGAAAATTTCTTTAAACAAAGTATTACTCAATCCCAAACTTTACGATACGGAGAAAACCCTCATCAGCAAGGAGTTTTTTATGGAGATTTAGATGCTATGTTTGATAAATTGCATGGTAAAGAACTGTCATACAATAATTTGTTAGATGTTGATTCTGCGGTAAATCTGATTACAGAATTTCCGGATAAACCAACATTTGCAGTATTAAAACACAACAATGCTTGTGGGTTGGCCTCACGTGATACATTGTTGGAAGCATGGGAGGATGCATTAGCCGGAGACCCCGTTTCTGCTTTTGGAGGAGTGCTGATTACTAATAAAACGATTGATTTAGCAACTGCCAAAGAAATCAATAAATTGTTTTGTGAAGTGGTTATTGCGCCAGGATATGAGGTTACTGCCTTAACTGTTTTACAAGAAAAAAAGAATAGAATTATTTTGGTTCAAAAAGAAGTTAAACTACCAAACAAACAATTTAGAACAATATTAAATGGGGTGTTGGAACAAGATAAAGATGGTAAAACAGCCAATGCTAATGACTTTACTACAGCAACTAAAAAAGAACCGACCAAAGAAGAAATTAATGATTTAGAGTTTGCTAATAAATTAGTGAAACATACCAAATCAAACACCATTGTTTTTGCTAAAAATGAACAATTGATAGCAAGCGGAACTGGTCAAACATCGAGAGTGGATGCCTTAAACCAAGCCATTGTAAAAGCTAGCGCTTTTGGGTTTGATTTAAATGGAGCAGTAATGGCATCAGATGCATTTTTCCCTTTTCCAGACTGTGTGGAATTGGCAAAAAACGTTGGTATAACTGCAGTTGTACAGCCTGGTGGATCAATAAAAGATCAAGATTCTATTGACTATTGTGATACCAATGATATGGCAATGGTGATGACAGGAATTCGTCATTTCAGGCATTAAAAACATTAACAAATAGGTGTTCATCAAATTAACTTTTAGTATTTTTATAGGAAACATTAAGAGTTACATTTACGTAATTCATAATAGATACAAGGTAACAATTAAATAAATGGGGTTATTTAGTTTTTTAACACAAGAGATTGCAATCGATTTAGGTACAGCAAACACACTTATCCTTCATGGAGATAAAGTTGTTGTTGACGAACCCTCTATTGTTGCAAAAGATAGGATGACTGGGAAAATAATTGCTGTTGGAAAACGTGCTATGCAGATGCATGGAAAAACTCATGAAGACATAAAAACAATCAGACCCTTAAAAGATGGTGTAATTGCAGATTTTGATGCAGCAGAACACATGATTAGAGGAATGATTAAAATGATGAATACTAAAAAGCAATTAATAACACCTTCTTTAAAAATGGTGATTTGTATTCCTTCAGGTATTACAGAGGTTGAAAAAAGAGCGGTTAAAGATTCTGCAGAGCATGCTGGAGGTAAAGAAGTTTATTTAATTCACGAACCTATGGCTGCGGCTATTGGTATTGGAATTGATGTGCTGGAGCCAATGGGGAATATGATTATTGATATAGGGGGTGGAACTTCAGAGATTGCGGTAATTGCTTTAGGTGGAATTGTTTGTGATAAATCAATTCGAGTTGCTGGAGACGATTTCACTAATGATATTGTAGAATACATGAGAAGACAGCACAATCTTTTAATTGGAGAGCGATCTGCTGAACAAATAAAGATTGAATGTGGCTCTGCTGTTCTTGAATTGGAAGAAGCTCCAGAAGATTATGCCGTTCAGGGAAGAGATTTAATGACCGGGACACCAAAAGAAATAGTTGTTTCTTATTCAGAAATTGCTCATGCCTTAGATAAATCCATTGCAAAAATTGAAGATGCAATTTTAAGTGCTTTGGAGATGACTCCACCAGAATTATCGGCAGATATATATAAAACAGGATTGTATTTAGCTGGAGGTGGATCAATGCTCAGGGGCTTGGATAAACGTATTTCAGGGAAAACCAAACTTCCGGTTCATATTGCCGAAGATCCTTTAAGGTGTGTTGCTAGAGGCACTGGGATTGCTTTAAAGAATATTTCTAAGCTTCCATTTTTAATGAAAAGCTAAATAATTTAGAGTTGAATAATGAGAAATTTAATACGGTTTTTATCTAAAAATTCATTTATATTTCTTTTCGTTTTTTTGTTATTTATTTCATTTGTT
>JBFIEB010000348.1:0-2755 GCA_041603555.1 Vicingaceae bacterium | reverse complement strand
GCCTCATGGCGAGATACTGTTTGGCAAAATGTGATGGACTTTGGGACCAATACACATTATCACCATAATTTCAATGTTAACTATGCTGTGCCCATAAACAAATTTCCAGGATTTGAATTTATTACTTTGACTACTCGTTACTCTGGAGATTATGATTGGCAAAGATCACCCATAGGTGCAGATACATTGGGTCATACCATTCAAAACTCAAATACAGTTTCTGCTAATACACAATTTAACATGACCAAATTGCACAATCAAATTGGATTTTTGAAAAAAGTAAATAAAAGAGCTGTAGATAGACAACGGAGGAGAGCATTAAAAAACACTCCCCCTGACCCAAATAAAACTGCAGCACAAAATGCTCAAGTAAGGGGCTGGAAAACTGGCCTCCCACCTCCAGATATAAAATTTGAAACAAAAAGGTTTAAAGATTCTGATACTACTCGAGTTGAGCTTTGGAGAAAAAAGGAACCTTTTCACCCAATGGATCCGGTATGGTTAACGTTAATGAGTCCTAAAAATATTTCTGGCACATACACAAGAGGCAGGGGAACATTGCTGCCAGGATATAATAGAGAAACAGAAATACTTGGACGTGATCCTAATTTCCAAGCACCAGGATTTAATTTTATTTCTGGTATTCAAGAGGATGATTTTGCTACAAGCGCTGTTGATAGAGATTGGCTAATTCCAAGTAACTCATTGTTATATAATTATAATAATACTTATTCAGAAAATTATAATATTAGAGCAACTATTCGTCCAGTTAAAACATTAAGAATACAATTAACAGCTACTCGAAATTATTCTGAGAGTATTACCCAGCAATTTTTTGGTATTGATGATAATTTTATAGATACGATTCCTAATGGTGAAATAAGAGGAGATTACTTTTTTGTGAATCCAATTACAACTGGAAATTTTAGTATGTCATTTTTATCATTTAATACTGCATTTATCGGTGATGATGAGTTAGATAAATCTTCTGCGGTATTTGATAATTTCTTAAAAGAAAGAGCAGGAATTTCTCAGAGGTTAGGAGAAAATAATGGAAATTCATTTGGATCAAATGGAATTTATAGTGATGGATATGGTGGTACTTCCCAAGATGTGCTCATCCCTACATTTATTGCAGCATATTCTGGGAAAAGTGGAAATGACGTTTCTTTAAAATCTTTTATTAATTACATTCCTCTTCCTAATTGGAGGGCAACATATGACGGGTTAAGTAAAATTGCATTGATTAACAGATTGTTTAAAAAGTTTACATTAACTCATTCTTATAAATCTACATTAAACATTAGTTCATTTACAACCAACTTATTGTATTTAGAAGATGGACAAGGTGATGCTACAGAACGAGATATAATTGTGAATTTCATTCCTGAATACCAGATTTCAACTGTCTCAATATCCGAACAGTTTTCACCATTATTAGGAGTAGATATGACCCTCAATAATAATATGTTGTTAAGGGTGGAATATAAGCAGGATAGAAATGCATCTTTAAGTTTATCAAATAATCAAATAACTGAAATTAAAGGAAATGAATGGTCGGTTGGAACAGGATATAAATTTAAACAAGTTAGGTTGCCGTTATTTAAAAAGGCAGCAAATGTGGATGCTAGAGTAGATGTTGCGTTAAGAAAAAACAATACAATAATTAGAAAAATTGTTGAAGAAGTAAATCAATTAACTGGTGGGCAACGAATATTATCAATTAAATTTACTGCGGATTATAGAGTAAGCTCTAAGCTTAATATTAGAGCATTTTATGATTATATTGCAACAACACCATACATTTCTACAACTTTTCCTACATCAAACACTAATGCAGGAATCAGTTTAAGATTTACATTAACACAATAATGTTTTGAAAAATAACGAATGAATTATACATTTGATGAAGTAAAAACTAGATAATAACTTAATAGATATAAAAAATGAACGTTCCAGCAGATTTAAAATATACAAAAGACCATGAATGGATTAAAGTAGATGGAGATATAGCAACTATAGGAATAACAGATTTTGCACAAGGCGAATTAGGAGATATAGTTTATGTTGAAGTTGAGACTGAAGGTGAAACCCTAGAAAGGGAGGAAGTTTTTGGTACTGTTGAAGCTGTAAAAACAGTTTCTGATTTATTTATGCCTGTTTCGGGTGAAATAATTGAATTTAATGAAGCTATTGAATCTGCTCCTGAATCTGTAAATGGAGATGCTTATGGGCAAGGGTGGATGATTAAAGTAAAATTATCTAACCCAAGTGAGTTGGAGGAACTTCTATCTGCTGATCAATATAGTGAATTAATCGGATAGTATTAGTTTTTTCAAACTTTGAGAGCGTTTTCCCCTGCTGTAATATGGTTAGTTGTTATTTTAATTCTAAGTGGTTACCCTGGTGATTATGTTCCTAAAGTTCTGGTTTGGCAATTTGATAAATTAGTACACTCGTTAATTTATACTATTCTTTCTGTTTGTTTAATGATAGCATTCAGCAAACAATATTCAAATCGACATAATCGTTTTAAAATAACTTTATTTATTGTTTTATTTGGTATTTTTTATGGAGGATTTATGGAATTTCTTCAAGATTACATCTTTATAAACAGAAGTGGTAATTGGTATGATTTTATAGCAAATTCCATAGGAGCAATTTTAGGAGTATTTGCATATCCCTTAATTTTGAAAAAATTACCGATAAATAGATGGTTTAAAATAAAATAAATTACTGCTAAAAAATTATTAAT
>JBFIEB010000347.1:0-2761 GCA_041603555.1 Vicingaceae bacterium | reverse complement strand
GTATCTCGACAATGAAAAATACCAATCAAAAATAATTGCCTGTTTAAACTCTAATGATGAGGATGATAATAAAATCACAGAAGTTTTAAAAAAGTACTTACCTTCGTATATGCTTCCAGATTTTTATTTTTATTTTAACCAATTGCCTAAAAATCAAAACGGAAAAATAGATCGATTAAAATTAAAAGAAGAATTGAATTAATGAAAAAACAACTAATTATATTTGGAGCTGGTAAAATTGCAGAAGCTGTAAGCTATTATTTTGAACGAGATTCTAAATATACTATTGAAGCATATATAGTGGATGATTCTTTTGTTACCACTGATACTTTTTTGAATAAGCCACTTATTAAATTATCAGAAGTGGAACAAAAATACCCTTCAAAAGAATATACGGTTTTTATTGCTATCGGTTATCAGGGGATTAATCAATTAAGAACATCAAAGTACGAACACTTTAAACAATTGAGTTACTCATTTACTAATTATGTAAGTCCTTATGTAAAAGGTGATTTTACCATTGGTGAAAACTCAATCATTATGGACAATGCAGTTATCCAACCTTGTGCAAAATTTGGTGATAATGTTTTTGTTTGGGGAGGAGCTATGGTGGGGCATCATGCTGTAATAGAAGATAATTGCTGGTTAACTGGAGGATGTTTAATTGGAGGAATAACTGTATTAGGGAAAGGTTCTTTTATAGGCTTAGGTGCTACTATTGGAAATGAAGTAAAAATAGGAGAACAGTGTATGATAGGAGCATCAACCTTAACAACTAAAAGCCTAGAAGATAAAACAGTTCTGTTAGTTCCTCCAACCGAACCACATCGTTTAAATTCAGATCAATTTACAAGAATGTCATCTTGTTTTAGAGTATAAATTATAGAAAAATGGAAGAAAAAATCAACCAAATATTATCAAAAACATTAAAAGTTCCTTTAGAAAAAACAGCTGAAGATTTAACAATGGATGATGTAGGTAATTGGGATTCATTAACCCACATGAACTTAATAGTAGCGATAGAAGATGACCTAGGAATAGAATTGTCTGGTGATGATATTGCTGAAATGATTTCTTTTAATGCCATCAGAACTACTGTTGCTAAATATTTGTAATTAATATGGAAATTAACCAGGCAAATATCATCATCACAGGAGCAGGCACAGGTTTTGGAAAAGCTATGGCACTATATTTTGCATCAAAGGGAGCTATAATTTTTGGATTGGATATTGATGAAAATTCTTTATCAAAACTGAAAGAAGAAGGTGGAGAAGCCATTCATATTTTTAAATGTAATGTTGCTAATAATACAGAGGTAGAAAAAGTAGTTGATGATATTTTCGATGGAAATGAAGCAGCGAATGTTTTGATTAATAATGCTGGTATCATGAAAAATGCACCACTAGTAAATTTGCTAAATCGTCCGGACAGCAGGCATTCCATAGAACTATGGGATCGAGTAATACAAGTAAATCAGAATGCCGTTTTTTATATGACACGATCTGTAGCAGCTAAGATGATATGGAACCGCAATAAGGGAGTGATTATTAATGTTAGCTCCATTGCCGCAAAAGGCAATGCCGGACAAACAGCTTATGCAGCAAGTAAAGCAGCTTTAGAAGCCATGAGCAAAGTTTGGGCAAAAGAACTAGGTGGTTTTGGGATTCGATCTGTATCTATTGCTCCAGGTTTTATGAATACCTTAGGTACGCATGATGCCTTAGAAGAAAAAATGTTGGCTAAATGGATAGAAAAAACTCCTTTAAGTAGAACTGGAGAAATTAATGAAGTGGTTTTAGCTACTCAGTTTGCGATAGAGAATGACTATTTTAATGGTGAAACCTTAAGTGTAAATGGAGGGTTGGTAGTATAAGATTTATGGATTATCAAATACAAACAGAACGATTAACATTAAGGCCTCCTATCGAAAGTGATGATAATAAATTATTTGAACTGATGTCAAACACTGAGTTAACTAAATTTTTAGCTTGGGAATCGCACACAAATATTGAAACAACCAGAAATGTTATACAAGGCCTAATAACATCTCAACAAAATGATAAAGGTTATCATTGGTGTATTTGTTTAGAGGATGATGTAATAGGATTAGCCTCTTTAATTGACGTAAAAAGGACCATCAGAACCTGGATTTTAAACAGAGCAGAATTATCTTATTGGGTGGATGCAGATTTTCAAGGAAGAGGATATGCTACTGAGTCTTCAAAAGCGGTAATTGAATTTGGTTTTCAAAACCTAAATTTTCATAAAATTATAGTTGCTCATGCAGTAAAAAATATAGGATCTAAAAGCATCTGTAATAAACTTGGATTTAAACAATATGCACATGAGCATGACGCTTTTAACAAAGCTGGCGTATGGCATGATCTTATTTGGTATGAACTTATAAAAAAATAAAATATGAGAAGAGAAAATCTCTCGATGTACAGATGCCCTTTAACAGGAGATCAATTGGAATTAAGCACTGACGAATCTGGAAACACCAAAATAAAAGAAGGTCTTTTAAACTCTAAGGAAGCTGATAGGAACTTTGTAATTAAAGAAGGCTGTATCGATTTTATTACTCCTGAACAAGAAGTAAAAGGTGCAGCATTCGCAAGGCAGTACTATTCTGAAATTGCGAAAACTTATGATGAAAATGTGCACATTACATTTGAATTATACAATGAAGATGAGCTTAATATTAGAAGTAGAATGATCGATCTTCTTGAATTAACCCCTAATCATAAAGTACTTGAGGTAT
>JBFIEB010000346.1:0-2771 GCA_041603555.1 Vicingaceae bacterium | reverse complement strand
TGTTGGACTTTCCCAACTTTGTTAAATGTTGGACTTTCCCAACTTTGTTAAATGTTGGTCTTCCCCAACTTTGTTAAATGTTGGACTTCCCCAACTTTGTTAAATGTTGGACTTTCCCAACTTTGTTAAATGTTGGACTTTCCCATTTTTGTCCGGAAAATTTACGGAGAATAAATTGTTGCGATAAATAAAAAGATAAAGTACTAAAGCATGTCAACAAGTTATGATTTGAATAGAATAGTATTTAAGGACGTGTTTGAGAATCCTTTTGACGACGATGATTCAAGTGATGAAATGACGAGTTACTATCAATTTAGAGGTCAGAAACAACGTGGAGCAGGGCAAATACTTCCAAACGCAAAAATTGGGAGTTCAATTGAAGAAAATGCGAGAAAAGTTTTAAGATTAAAACACCCAAACTATACAGATGAAAAAATCGAAACGTTAGAAGGAGAAGCCTTAAGAGACGCGCAAGTTCACTACCAAAATGTTCATAAAACATATATAAACATATTCAAAAGAAAAATAAAAATAGGATTTGACAATATATTCAATAAAAAAGTAACAGCATTTTTTGGAAAAAAATATTTGAAAGACGTTTCAAAGTTTGAAATGGATCAATATTTAGATTTAATTATACTTCAATACGAAGAAAACCCAGATAAAAAACTCGTATGGATCGAACCACCGACACAAAAAACAAAAAGACAACTAAGAAAAGAAAGAAAAAGAGGTGACATATTTACTCCGGATGTGCCAAAAACGAATACCGAACCGATAAGTCCAGAAGAAATAAGTCAAGAGAAACCAACTGAAGAAAAAATAGAAGAAATAAAACGGAAGCTTGATGAAAACCAAAAACAGTCTTTAGATTATATAATGAGTATCTTGCCTACATCAAAGAATCGATCTGGAAGTTTAATAATTAAAGACGAGGCGATAAAGACGTTTATAGATCATATATATAAAAAACAATTATCTAATTCTGAAACCGGGCAATTAATGACGATGATTAAAGATCGTTTAATGTCGCCTTACGCAGAAGATAATATGGAAGATCTAGTAAGCCGAATTGATGTTTTCGTCGGGGATTTAAAAGAAGGTATAAATTGGAATAAATTTGTCTATCTTGAAGGAGAAAATTTGAATGAAATAAAACAGAAATATCAAGAAATTTTAGATAATCTTCCAGGATTAGAGGGTTTATCTGAAGAAAAGAAAAATATACAACAACTAATGTTTGATGAATTGATAAATGATACATTTCTTGATCTTGATAATGATTTGTTGACTGAATTTGTAGTAGAATTGCATAAAGATATAGATAATATTAAAAATATGTCATACAATGAATTAAAGGAAAATATCACAGGTTTTAAGGATGAAGTAAAAGACCCTTCTGAAAGTTTAGAAAATAAAAAATCAAAACTTAAGAATTTGTTTGTAAGCGTAAAGAGGAGACTATCAAAAGGAAGAAAACGAAGTGTAGAAAGATTTAAAAAAATTGCTAAGAAGTTCAAAATAAAACCAAAGACAAAGGAATCGATCCCGACAAAAGATGAAGAAACTTTAGCTGTTGGAGATATTGTGATTTACGGTGAGGGTGAGGATAAGAAACCTGTAAGAATATTTAAAAAAGATGGTGACAATTTTGAAGTTCAATTATTAGACGATCAAAAGTTGGCGGCGGAAGTGAATAAATCGGAATTGAGGGTTATGACTCCAGAAGAGAAAGAAACAGAAGAAAATACGTTTAGACCCGGAGAATTAGTTTATGCTCAATGGACAGACGATAATGAATGGTATAGAGCCAAGATAAAAGAAAAAACAGATGACACTTTTACAGTAGAATTCATAGATTATGGCAATGAGCAAACAGGCACAAAGGTTAATCAAATAACACCTTATGAATTCTTCAAGATTGGGGATAAAGTTTCAGCCAAATCAAGACAAGATAACCAAGAATATCAAGCAACTATAGTTGATTTTACACCTGGTGTCGGATATACTGTTGTTTTTGGGGATAATCAAACTGAAGATCAGGTTCCTCTTGAAAACCTAAAACCACTTGAAGTCTCCGAAGAAGAACTCAAATCCCAATTTAAAGAAGAACTCAAATCACTCAACATATTAGACGAAACAAAGGAAATGATAGAAAATAATGACGATTTTTTCCAAAAACTGTATGAACAGAAGGACATGATAAAGCAACTTACAGGACAACCGAAAATAGAATATATAAAAGAGTTTCGTGAAGCTTATTCAGAAGAAAAGGTCGGCCCCAAAGTTGTCACAACGCAAGTTCCACTCACAACGCAAGTTCCACAAAAACTCAAATCAACTCAACAACCTTATTTTCAACATGAAGAACAAAAACCCCGTGCCGGCAAAGGTGACCAAATATTTGACCAAGTTTTAGAAAAGCTGAATCAAGAACAACAAAAAGCTCTTATGCTGAAAATTCAAATCGCATTACCACCAGAAGGTATGAGTACTGATCCAAACGTGCAACAGAAAAAGTTTAATATGTTTTTAGATTTTCTGAGTAAATGTGATAAAGTTTTTGGCGAAAATATAGATACTATACTAGAAGAAATTAAAGATTTTATAAAAGATAAAAAAACATGGGAACAAATCTGTTTAACACAAGAAGAACACAAAATATTATTATTAAAAAGTCTGAAAGCTACAATTATAGCTAAAATTTCTGATAATAATGCTATAAAAATTTCTGATGAAATTATACAATTTATAAATAATCAAAATGAAGA
>JBFIEB010000345.1:0-2783 GCA_041603555.1 Vicingaceae bacterium | reverse complement strand
AATACACTATATATTTCAGCATCAATTTTCGTGTTAGGATTGTTTTCAATCTTAATATTTTTTGATGCTAAAAATTCAACAAGGGTATGAATCCCTACATTAAATTCTCTAGCTATTTTGCTTAATCTTTTTAGTTTTTCTCCTCCAGCCATTTGCTATTGCTCTTTTTCAATCAGTATATGTTACTAAATTATATAATTTCTTTTTAAATCCTTAAATAAGAATTTCTAATCTTCAAATTCTTGTTTTAAAATATTCATGACATCTTCAACTGTCTCTATTTCTAAATCCGTTCTTTTTACTAATTCTTCTACAGATTGTTCTAAAACACTTTTTGCAGAATCACAGCCAACAGATTTTAATTCAGCTAACACCCAATCTTCTATTTCATCTTTAAATTCATCTAATGCCACATCATCAGTATCCAATTCATCAACATCTCTATAGACATCAATTTCATAGCCAACTAATTTTCCAGCTAATTTAATGTTAAATCCTCCTCTACCAATTGCTAAAGAAACCTGATCTGGTTTTAAAAAAACCTCAGCAGTTTTTTTATCTCTATCTAATTTAATGGCAGTAATTTTTGCAGGGCTTAATGATCTCTGAATAAACAGTTCGATATTGTTTGTATAGTTAATTACATCAATATTTTCATTTCTTAACTCTCTAACAATGCCATGAATTCTTGCTCCTTTCATTCCAACACATGCTCCAACTGGGTCAATTCTATCATCATAAGATTCAACCGCAACTTTTGCTCTTTCTCCTGGTTCTCTTACAATATTTTTAATTGTAATTAGACCATCATAAATTTCAGGAACTTCTAATTCAAATAAACGCTCTAAAAATAAAGGTGATGTTCTTGACAAGATAATTAGTGGTTTGTTATTCTTCATTTCAACCTTTACAACAACTGCTCGTACAGTATCCCCTTTTTTAAATCTATCATTGGAAATTTGTTCAGTTTTAGGAAGAATTAACTCATTATCTTCATCATCTAAAATCAACATCTCTCTTTTCCATACTTGATAAACTTCTCCAGTAATCAAATCACCAACTCTATCCTTATACTGAGAATAAATGTTATCTTTTTCTAATTCTAAAACTTTAGACATTAAATTTTGTCTAAGTGATAATACTACCCTTCTTCCAAAATCTTCCATTTTTACTTCTTCAGAAACTTCTTCACCGATTTCAAAATCAGGCTCAATTTTTATGGCATCAGAATAAGAAATTTCTTTATTGTCATCTTCCACTTCTCCATCATGAACAATTTCTCTATTTCTCCATATTTCTAAATCCCCTTTATCTACATTTACGATAAAATCGAAATTATCGTCATCTCCAAACCTTCTTTTAATAGTACTTCTAAAAACACTTTCCAATATGTTCATTAGTGTAGCTCTATCAATATCTTTGAATTCTTTAAATTCTTGAAACGAATCTATTAAAGTTAAACTTTCCATCTTTTGATTTATTATTTAAACGATATTATTACCGTTGTTTCTTTTATATTATTAAAATTTATTTTTTCTTGTTTTATTATGGTTTGCTTTTTCTTTTTCCCTTCCATCTTTTCTTTGTAAGAAAATTCCACCACAACTTCATTTTCATTTACTTCTTTCAATTCTCCTTTCACAACACTTCCATCAAGAGGAACAACTTTTACATTTCTTCCAATATTTTTTTCGTACTGCTCTCTAACTCTAAAAGGCTTATCCAATCCAGCCGAAGAAACATTCAATTCAAAATCTTCAGCATCCCTATCTAAGTTATGTTCAATTTCACGACTAAACTCGATACAATCTTTAACAGTAACCCCTTGAGGACTGTCTATTTCTAACGAAATAGCATTCCCCTCTCCAACTTCTAATTCAACAACAAAACAATCATTCTCTTGAAGCTTGTCTTTTATTAAATTTTGTACTTGTTGTTTTGTTATCATTTTACCCCATAAAAAGAGGGAACTTATCGTTCCCTCAATTTGTCTATCGTATTTTCGTGAGGGCAAATATAGTTAAATAATTCTGTTCTACAAATTCATTTACAAGAATTTGAAAACAAAAAAAGCCCAATTTAAATTGAGCTTTTTTAATAACGATGTGCTAATTATTATTCTTTTTCTTCTTTCTCTTCTTCAGTAGGAGCCTCTTCAGCAACAGGTTCTTCTGCAGGAGTTTCTTCAACAGCAGGAGCTTCTTCCACCACTTCTTCTGAAGCTTCAACTTTTACTTCTTCAGCTTTTGGTTCCTCTGTGGCTTTCTCTTTTTTCTCCGCTCTAGGTTTCTTTTCTGCTTTTTCTTTTACCACTTTACCATCTGTAACCACATCAAATTTAACAACAGCATCAACTTCCATATGCAATCTAATTGCCGCCTCATAAGAACCAACATTCTTAATAGCATCTCCTTTAATCTTAATGTATCTTTTATCTACTTTGTGTCCAGCCTTTTCAATAGCTTCTGCTAATTGAGCAGTTGTTACAGAACCAAAAATTTTTCCTTTCTCTCCTGCTTTTACTTTAACTTGAACCACAATTTCATTTAAAGCATCAGCCGTTTTTTGAGCTTCATCTTTAATTTTCTGATTCTTAACAGCACTTTGTCTTAAGTTTTCTTCAAGCACTTTAACTGCAGATTCCGTAGCCAAAGTAGCCACTCCTTTTGGTATAAGGTAATTTCTTCCGTAGCCATTTTTTACAACTACAACTTCATCCTTAAACCCTAAGTGCTCTATATTTTCTTTTAATATAACTTTCATCTTTCGTCCTCCTTTTATTT
>JBFIEB010000344.1:0-2819 GCA_041603555.1 Vicingaceae bacterium | reverse complement strand
TAATACTGTGTTCTAGCCAGAATTTAGCTTGTTGTTTCCTGTTTTCTGCTAAAGAACCATTTGAATGTGTAAGATTTACAAAGCTTTCAATAATTTCATAAACAGTATCCATTCCTCTGTTTTCAATAGCAGAGCAGTCAGCTACTTTGGGTACCCAACCATTATGGTTAGCAGGGAACAGATGAATGGCATTTTTATATTCTTGAACAGCTAGTTTTGCTTTATTAATATTTTCACCATCAGCTTTATTAATAAAAACAGCATCGGCTATTTCCATTATACCTCTTTTTATTCCTTGTAATTCATCCCCTGCACCAGGCAGCATTAACAATAAAAAGAAATCGACCATTGATTTCACTTCAATTTCTGATTGTCCTACACCGACCGTTTCTATCAAAATGGCATCATAACCAGCAGCTTCACATAAAATTATTGACTCTCTTGTTGCTTTTGCAACTCCTCCTAACGTGCCAGAAGTAGGTGAAGGACGGATAAATGCATTTTCATTCACTGATAATTGTGTCATTCTAGTTTTATCACCCAGAATGCTTCCTCCACTTTTATTACTGCTAGGATCTATGGCTAAAACCGCCACTTTTTTATTTTTATTAGCTATGATATAAGAACCAAAAGTTTCAATGAAAGTGCTTTTCCCAACACCAGGAACACCACTTATGGCTATTCTTAATGAGTTGCCAGAATGAGGTAAGCATAATTCTATGAGTTCTTCTGAAATTTTTTGATGTTCAGGTTTGGAACTTTCAATTAAAGTAATGGCTTTGCTTAAAATTGTTCTATTTGCACTTTTAATACCTTCTAGGTAATCCTTTGCAGTCAAAGAACTCTTAGCATTCACTGTAATTTTGTTAATATTTTTAGACATAATTTATTAGAATAAAAGTAACAAAATTAATAGCACTGCGTTTATAAATTAGTAGGGGATAAATGCTATTTAGTCGATAAAATAATTATATTTATCTATTATACGTATTTGAGGAACACAAATTAACTTAAAATAACCAATACACTTATTATTATGGACGAAGGAATTATTACAGGAATAATTACGGTTATCGTTTTGGCAGGAGTAGTTCTATTTGTTTACATCAGCAGTAGAAAACATAGTTCAAAAAAGAAGAAGAATTAATTTCTAGTTAATATACCTTTTATCATTTTTCTTATCCTTTTATGTAATATCTTAAATTTTACAGTGAAGTACAGTTATATTTGCTTTTTGTTTAATAAAGTGTATTATGACTAAACGGCAATTCATTATTCTAGGTGTTTTTATTCTTTTAATAATTTTAATCATTGTAGTTATTTCGATGGATAAAGGGGATGGGAAGTTTGAAAAAGAGGAAGAGAAGAATGATAAGACCTATGTTAGAGTTCAAAAAATCGTTAATGATACTGTTGATGTTATAGTTAATGGGTATGGCAGGGTAACTTCGTCTCGAAATATTATTTTATCTTCAGAAGTTCAAGGTGTAATTTTAAATTCCGGTTTTCCTTTAAAGACGGGTCAAAATTTTTCTCAGGGTCAATTACTATTAAAAATTAATGATAAAGAAGCTCAATTAGCTTTAAAAGCAAGAAAAAGTAGTTTTTTAAATTTGGTAGCTACGGTATTACCAGATATTAAAATTGATTTTCCATCTAATGCTTCAAATTGGCAGGCTTTTTTAGATAAGATTGACTTGGATGAACCGTTAGCTGATCTGCCTGAATTTAGTTCAAACAAAGAAAAAACATTTTTAGCAGCAAAAAATATTCTTACAGAATATTATACCATTAAAGGAGATGAGGAAAAGGTCAAAAAATACAATATGTATGCTCCTTTCAACGGAAGTGTTGTTGAAGTAGTTTCAGAGATAGGAACAAGTGTAAACCCTGGGTCACCAATCGCGACTATTATGAAAACAGTGGGCTTAGAGGTTGCCGTTCCCATAGACCCTAATAATGCTTCGCTGATTGATATAGGAAATAATGTGGTGCTATATTCTGATGATAAAAAAACCAATTGGAAAGGAACGGTGAATAGAATTGCAAATACTGTAACTGAAAATACGCAATCTATAGCAGTTTTTATTACTATTCCTGAAAATGATAACTTATACAATGGGATGTATATAGAAGCTAAAATTACTGCCCATAAAATTTATGATGCTGTAGAAATTCCAAGAAGAGCATTGCTTGATGATGGAATGGTCTATACGGTAAAAGATAGCATGTTAATAAAAGCATCCATTCAAATTCTAAAAAGAAACAAAAAGTCAATTATTATTAGAGGTTTTAAAGACAATGAAATGGTTGTAATTGAGCCAGTTTCAGGAGCTATAGATAGTATGAAAGTGGCCCCACTATTTGATTGATGGTTACGATTTTATAATTTAAAGATGAGAAAAGTAGTATCCTTTTTTATACGAAAACCAATTTGGGCAAATGCTATTATTGTAGTGACCGTATTGTTTGGGTTGTTTTCACTTGCCAATATGGATTCCTCTTTTTGGCCTGAATTACCCCCGAAAAGAATTGGTGTCGGAGTATTTTATAATGGAGCTTCACCAATAGAAATTGAAGAGGGAATCACAGTGAAAATTGAACAGGCGATTAAAGGAGTGTCTGGTATAGAAGAAATGTCTTCTAGCTCGTCTGAAAATTCATGTAGCATTAGTATTAGAGTTTATGATAATGCCGACATAGATGAAGTGCTCCGGGATGTTGAAAATGCAGTAAATAGTATTAATTCTTTTCCTGCTGGCGCTGAAAAACCCACTGTTGTTAAGCAACGTAGCTTTATGAATAGTAGGGCTTCATTC
>JBFIEB010000343.1:0-2840 GCA_041603555.1 Vicingaceae bacterium | reverse complement strand
GGTCAAATTTAAAAAATACTGTATTATTCCAATTGTTTTGGGAGTATAGTGAATCATCTACATCAATACATGTCAAATTAGGGTTATTCAGTAACCATATTAAATTAAGATTAATGTTTTTTCCATTTTTTAGATTTAAACATGTAAGTTGATTGTTCCCTCCCATTATTCTATATAAAGAATCGTTTTGTGAAAGATCTAAGTTCGATATTTGATTATTTGTAAAGCGTAAAATACCTAAATCAGTAAAATCTTCAATACCTGTTAAATCATTTATAAAAGAAGAACTGACATCTAATACCGTAATATTATTAATATTGGAAGTAAGTACCTGACCATCTATTGGAAGGCTATCCCAACCTAGATTAATTAAAGCCTGTTCAAAGGCTGGATCGGGAATTGCTGTTGTTTGGCTGTTACCATTTAATATGAATAATATTAATGGTATTAGTAATATATTTTTCATTATTCAAAAGTTTTTATTTTTTTATAGAATTCACCTTTAGTAACTTCTACACCAGATTTATTCTTTGAAACATGCCCTATAAAAATCAATGGATTTATCATAGAATATTTAATAATCGGTCCATTAAGGGTTATTAGATTCATTACATTATTACGTTCAAACAATTCTTGTATATAATAAGTATTGGTTTGTTTTTTAGCAGATGAAGTAATAGATATGTTATTGTGGCTTGCATAAATTTCTATCGTGTCGTTTGATTCTTTATTTATGAATATCCGATTTAAAACATTGGTTTTGTTCTGTGAAAAACTGGAGATTGCTACGATTAACATTAGTGTTATTAATAGTTGTTTCATAAACTTAAAATTTATTTTATAAGCAATATTACATCCAGTCTTAGTCGCCAATCAAGAACAAATTGCGTTCAAAACTTATGATTATTGTTGCGAATAATTAAACAAGTGAGGAGGGAGTTGCATAGTTGTATAAGGACTTTGATAACCTTCTGTTAGTGATAAGAATCATAATATTCTATCTCGTTTGTTCTTTTGATAGGGAGGTATATAGACAGAAATTTGAAGTGTTAATACTTACATGTTAATGCTATGAAAAAAGATAAGGGATTATATAAGAGCAATTTATTTTTGAAAGGAATATTTTCAAATTTTATATCAAATCGATTAGAGGTGACTAAAAAACAAAAAAGCCTTGCTGAAGATCGAAAACGTCAGATAGAACAACAAAAAGAAGTTGTTGAGTTGGCTTATGATAAACTTGAGAAAAAAAATCAAGAAATTATAGATTCAATAAACCATGCTAAACGAATACAATCTGCTATTCTTCCAACAGAAAAGATAATAAAAGAGCATTTGAAAAAGTCTTTTATATTATACAAGCCTAAAGATATTGTTGCTGGAGATTTTTATTGGTTGGAAACTTTCAATTCTACTCATGAAAGTGAAAAAAAAGGAGTATTATTTGCTGCAGCCGATTGTACTGGGCATGGTGTTTCAGGTGCATTAGTAAGTGTAGTTTGCAATAATGCATTGAATCGATCCATTAGGGAAATCGGTTTAACAATTCCAGGAGAAGTACTTGATAAAACAAGAGAATTTGTGCTTCAGGAATTTGAAAAAAGCGATGAAGAAGTAAAAGATGGGATGGACATTGCTTTATGCTCATTAGAAGGTAATAAGCTGCAATATGCGGGTGCACATAATCCTTTATGGATTATTAGAAATGGAGAAATAATAGAAATTAAAGCTAACAAACAACCTATCGGAAAATTCGAAAATCCACTTCCGTATACTACCCATACATTCAATTTACAAAAAGGAGATTCGATTTACATTTTTTCAGATGGGTATGTAGATCAATTTGGTGGTAAAAAAGGAAAAAAATTTAAGGCAAAAGCATTTAGATCATTATTAAAATCAATCCAAAACAGGCCTATGGATGAACAAAAATTATTAATGGAGGAAGCCTTTGAGAATTGGAAAGGAGAGCTTGAGCAATTGGATGATGTTTGCATTATAGGCGTTAGAATATAATGCAAAGTTTACCCTGAGCGATAGCCGAATGGGTGTTATAGGAGTTAATTTTTAAAAGCAGCCCTAAAAAATAGGCTTAAACAATATATTTATCAAGATTTAAGTCATTAATTTCTTGTAGCAAAGGTCATTGATTCTAATAACCTTCTGTTGTAATCTTTGCACTTCATAATTAAATTATTTATTCATTTCAAAAAATTAAAACGATGAAAAAAATTCAAAATTTAAAAGATCTTCTTATTGAACAAGGTAGAGAATTACATAGCTCATATCAACAAGAATTAAAAGAGTTACCTAATATTGAAAAGAAGGCTGCATCAGCAAAATTAAAAAAAATTATTAATAAAGAAACGCAAAGAATTAAAAGCCAACAAACTAATTTAGTCAACGTTTTTGGAAAATTAAACGCTAATCCAAATGGTAACCAAAGCACTGTTACCAAGAGTATTCTAAGCGAAGCGAATGAAAGAATTAATAATAGTAAAACAAAGGAAGTATGTGATGCTTGCATCGTAAATTCTCTGCAACAACTTGGACACAAAAAAGTTTCTGATTTAGGGGCGATTTCGGCTTATGCTAAAGAAATTGGGAATACTGAGGCAGCAACTATATTACATAATTCTTTAAATGAAGAAAAACAAATAGGCAAAGAGTTAATCAATTTGGCTCAAAAAGACATCAATAGAAAAGCGGCATCTGCTGTAACTGCGTAATATTTCTTGTGCCCGTAAGCTTTCGAAATAGAAGCAGTAATAGTAAGAGTGAAGAGCGGGGATTTTCCCGCTCTTTCTATTTAAAACCATTATCAAGTAAGTTATAAGAGG
>JBFIEB010000342.1:0-2846 GCA_041603555.1 Vicingaceae bacterium | reverse complement strand
GACAAACGAAGTCTTGTCTTAAATTAAATGAAACAGCTAAGTCTGGTAATTATTTTGGTGGAGACATTACCATTGATAATACTAATGTTAAGGGTGAAATATCCTATGCCAACCAATATGGAGAGGGATATTCTATGAGTTTTATTGGTACTAAATCTGGTGAAAATTTAACTGTACAGGTTACCTATAGCAATGATGATAGTGGGCCAAAAGTAGAGCAATGGACATTAAACGCAAATGGGTTAACCACTACCGTTGACCCATCTCTTACGTTAACAGTTTCTAACTGTAATTAAAGTTTCTGTAATGAAAAAACTAGTTATATTTTCTCTATTAATTTCTATAAGCTTACCAAGCTTATTTGCAACCAACAACAACGTTTTGGTAATTGATTATAACAATGCTTTTTCTAGTGACCAAAGCTGGAATGGGAGTTTAGTATATAATCGACTCGTGGCAACTAATACAAGCGTAACCAGAATTAATGCTATCCCTGCGGTAATCAACCTTGCTTACGATGAATGTTGGATTTTTGGAAATATGGGAAACACTGCTACAAATATAACTCGAGTTTCCAATTACATAAACGCGGGTCGCGCTGTCTATATTCAGTCTGAAGTAAGCTGTTGTAATACCCAAGCAGCTTTTGTTGATGCTCTTATTAATGCTGTTACTATAGTTGGAGGAGCAATTACACATGTGGTAAACAAAAGTAGCTGGTATCAATTTGATGCACATCCAGATTTAATTTGTTCTCCTTGGCCTAATAGCTATGGTGCTGCGTGTAGACCATTTGTAGGAACACCAAATGCCAACATTTTATTTGAAGCAAACAATACTTGTGGTAATGCAATAGGTACAGGTGATGTAGTTGGAGTTCGTTTTGGTTCTTGTGATATGATTTCTGGACAGGGTGCCTTATTAGCTAATGGTGATTTTAACATTTTTCCTTCTGGCGGGACATGTAATACTACGGGGATTTTAAGCACTCCAAATAGTGCCGCTGTGATTGATTTAATTGATGATTTAATGGATAGCTTGTTAGTTTGTGGAGTATCTGGATGCCCAATATTACCAATTGAATTATTAACTTTTGATGGTTACAATAAAAACAATGTTAATGAATTTTACTGGAGTACAAGCTCCGAAATAAATAATGACTATTTTACCCTTGAAAGAAGTTGGGATGCGATACATTTTGAAGAAATTGCGACAATTAATGGTGCTGGAAATAGTAATGTATTATTAGAATATGAAGAAACCGATCTGCACCCAATGAATGGAACAAACTATTATCGGTTAAGACAGACTGATTTTGATGGTAATTATTCGTTTTCAAAAATGATCACTTTATCAAATAAATTAGAACATTCATTATCGGTTTATCCCAACCCTTCAACTAGCTTTATCACCTTATTTAATAAAGAGAACTCTCTATTAAACTCCATTGTTAAAGTTTATGATATCCAAGGAAGAATTGTATTAGAGGAATTGATTTCTGAAGATAATCCAGAGCATCAAATTAACATTAGTACTTTCAATAATGGACTCTACTTTATTAAAATAAATTCCGGAGAAAACTCATTCAAAGGATCTTTCATTAAGGAATAATTAAGTACTATCTCTCTGACAAAAGTCTAGCAATATCTCCTAGGAATCCAAAATTGGATTTATAACGTTTATTTTAAGACTCTAAATTTCTTTGAATTTGAATTCATTTCCTTTAACTTAGAGGGATCTTGTTAACACTTTTTAAGTTAAAACCTATGAAATCTGTTGTCGCCATTGGGATTTCCTTTTTAATCTGCATCTCTTTATACTCACAAAAATCGAGTAACAATGGGAATAATTTGGTGACAACTAAAAATCAGAGTACAATAAACACTACTCCAACCAACCAAAATCGTTCTACTATAATTATAAAAGGCCAAAATCCTATTGGTCTGGTTAATAATAATCAACAAACTTCATCTCCATTGATTTCTATTGGAAAAGTTTTTCCAATTTCTTTAGGTGGACCTAAACCTTTGAACCCAAGCACTAACAATCTAGTTAGCTTTACCAATCAGAATATCCAAGTAAATGATATAAATCAAAACACCATAAATAACAGAAATTTACCCTTAAATAATAATGGCAAACTAGTTTCGCCAGATGGTTATGAAATAACATTTAAGACTCCTGCCTCTAATAATTCTAGCCAATGTTCTACTCCAATGCCTGTAATGAAAGGTGGAGATAAAAATCCAGCTTGTGGGTTTAATGTCCCGGAAGATAATGCATCTATTAGAGATGGTGCGGACACAACAACTATTGATTACTTTCAATTAGTATGGCACGTTTTTACTGATGGAGGTCCAACGACCAATATAGATTCAGCAAGAATTTATGATTTAATGCAAGAACTAAATTCTCAGTTTTCAACTCATAGTATGATTTTTTGTAGGCAGTCGACCACATTTATTGAAAGTGCGCAATGGTTTGCTCATGACTCGCAAACGGAAGAGTTCCCAATGAAGGATGCATTCAATGTAACCCCTACTCAAGTGATTAATATTTATGTAGTAGGAACTATGTCTGCTGGTGGTTATGCACGTATGCCTTATGATCCTAATGGGGGGACTGATGCCCACGGTGGTATTGTATTAGCTAGAAGCAATATGTTTGTTGGTTCTGGCACCTTGGCTCATGAAATGGGTCATACTTTTGGTCTATTTCATACCTTTAGTGGTGTAACTGAAAAAACCCCAATATGTGTAAACAACTGTTACGAGCAAGTAAGAAATGTAAACGGATCAAGTAACACTACTGGAATACCAACTCCTTTAGGTGGGCCATATACCAAT
>JBFIEB010000341.1:0-2855 GCA_041603555.1 Vicingaceae bacterium | reverse complement strand
TGTGGAATTGACTTCGTTTGAAGTAAACTGTGAAACTAATGGTAATCGGCTAGAATGGGTAACTGAGAGTGAGATTAATAATGAAAAATTTATTGTAGAAAGAAGTTACAATGGCTATGCTTTTGAAAATATTGGGATAGTAGATGGAAATGGTAATTCACAGACTACTAATTTCTATTCTTTCATTGACGATCAACCTAACACTAAAAACACCTATTATAGGTTAAAACAAGTTGATTTTAATGGAGAATCGGTTTACAGTGATTTAGCAGTTTCTTCTTGTAACACAATTGAAAATGAAGTTGTAGTGTTCCCTAACCCAACTGACAATAGCTTACAACTTGAAATCACAACCAAAGAAGGTATCCAAGATATTGTAGTAACTAATATCTTAGGTAATAGAGTTTTAAATAAAAAATATAACTTTGAAACTGGTTTTAATCAATTAAACATTGATTTATCTGACTTAACACCTGGCGTATATTTTCTTAATATCAGTGGAAATGGGATGAAGCCATATATCGAAAAAGTTATTAAGAATTAATTTCAATAAAATTTATAAATTATCTTCTGCAAACCATTCTGCGTAAGAGTTAGGTGTCTCCCTTAGCAATAAACCATGTAACTCTATGCCTTGTGGTAGGGCTTCCATTATCAAATCAGCATAATGTTCCAATAATTTTTCACAAGTTGGTTGAAAAGGAACCAAGATTAATTTATTCATAAACTCAAACTGAGATTCATTAATCTGCATTTTTTCATTCAACACTAAAGAATGATCATATTCATTTACGATTAGTTTATTTACAATTTCTTTAATAACGCTAAAATCAGTAACCATTCCCTCATCAGAATCAGAAGTTCCATCCTTCACTTTCCCCTTTACAGTGACATCTAGTTGATAAGAATGCCCGTGAATATTTTTACAAGGTCCGTCATAGCCTAATAAAGCATGAGCCATTTCAAACTGAAATTCTTTTGTGATTCTTATTGTTGACATATACTTCGTTTTGGGTACAAAATTAACATTTGATTTATGTTCTACAACCTACTTCCTATTACAATTACATCATCAATTTGCTCTAAATCACCCATCCACTCAATAAAAGAATCACTTAAAATTTTGTACTGTTCTTCCATGTTTTTAGGATTTATGGAGAGCAATAATTGTTTAAATTGCTTATAGCGGAACTTTTTACCATTAACACCGCCAAATTGATCGGCATAACCATCTGAGAATAAATAAACCGTATCTCCTTTATGTAATTTGAATGAATGTTTCGAAAATTCATTTGTAGCTTCAGAATAACTTCCAACCGGAAATCTATTTGCTTTTATTTCATAAAGCATCAACCCATTTTCATCAGTTAAATTAGGCTCTATAGCTACTCCACCTATTACTTCTAATTTATTATTGGTAATAATATACAATGGGTTGTAAGCTCCGGCATACTCTAAAATATTAGTTTTTTTATCGAAGGTACATAACGAAATGTCCATACCATCTTTAATCGTGTCAGAATCTAATTCTTGACGTAATGCATCAGAAACCCCTTTATTTAATTCATTTAAAATTTCATGAGGCTCTGTCGTTCCGTATTCACCAACAATCTTATCTAAAAGGTTATATCCAACAATACTCATAAATGCCCCAGGAACACCATGTCCCGTGCAGTCTACAGCAGCAAAAAGCGATTTGTTATCCTTATTGGCTAGCCAATAAAAATCTCCTGATACAATGTCTTTTGGCTTGAATAAAATAAACGTTTGAGTTAATTGATTGGTAAACATTTCTCCCGTTGGAAGTATTGCATCTTGTATTCTTTTAGCATAAGTAATACTGTCAATAATATCTTTATTCTTACGTTCTAACTCCTTACTTTGCTGTACAACTTCTTCCGTTCGTTCTTCAACTTTCTCTTCTAGAATTGCTTTTTCTTTTAATAAATTACGCTCTCTCACTTTAATAAATAACACTATACCTATTACTAATAAAATAGCGCACATAACTAAAAACCAAGGCCTTTGCCACAATGGTGGAATAATTTCAAAACTATAAGTTACAGGTACCTCATTCCATATGCCATTGTTATTACTAGCGATTACCTTAAACGTGTATTTACCAGGTGGTAAAGGTGAGTAAGTAACAAAAGTCTGTTGTGTTTTTGGTCTCCACTCTTCTTCTAAGCCTTCCAACATTACCTTATAGTAAACTTCATCAGGGTTTGTCAAACATATACTCGAGTAATTAAATACAATGGATTTTTCTTTATAACTCAATTCAAGGTTATTTGACATTTTTCTATCCTCGAGATTGACACTTAAGTTAGAAATTTGTGTTAATGGCTCCAATGAATTTATCGTTTCCTCACTAACATTAAGCTTTACAACCCCTTTGATAGTACCAAACCATAAATTACCTTCATCATCTTTATAGGTTGCGTTTTGTTTAGATTCTATCCCTACGTAACCCATTTTGTCGGTAAATGAATAAAATCTGTTTTGCTCTACATTGTATTTATTCAACCCCATATTTGTTCCTATCCAAACATTTCCATTATTATCAATATTAAGTAAAGAGATGTAATCAGATAATAATCCATTATTTACACCATATGTTTTTATAATTTTTTTACCATTAAATATCAAAACACCTTTCCCTTCTGTTCCTATCCATAGATTACCAGACTTATCTTCTATTATTGATGTGGGGGTAATTTTACGTTTGAGATCAACCTTCGTTATTTTTGAACCAGATATTCTTGTTATTCCTTTCCCTCTAGCTCCTACCCATACCACATTTTTAGAATCTGTAAATATGGTTGAAATTTCATTTCCGCTCAAACCATTTGATT
>JBFIEB010000340.1:0-2858 GCA_041603555.1 Vicingaceae bacterium | reverse complement strand
TTACTCTACTTTGATAAATCCTCTAATTTAAAATTAGAAAATGTATACAAAGCGATTGGTGACAGTGCAATACTTATGGTAACCCAAGGCTATCCTTATGGTAAATCTATGATCAATTTTGTGATGGATGGAGATAAAGTGCAGTATGAGTTAAATGAATCCAAATGTGAAGCTGCAGGACTAAAAGTTAGTAAGATTTTAACCATTGTGGCCATTAAGTCTGAAAAAGAATGGAACAGCCTTTTGGAAAAATTTGAAGATCTAGCTAACACAGATGATGAAACCATAAAAATTGACAAGGACGATCTGAATAAAATAATTAATGAGCAAAAAAGGCTCTTAAAAGAGATAGGAGTCAACACTCAAAAATTAGAAGAACAAAAAGAAAAATTAAAAACCCAACAACAAGAACTTTCTGCCAAAGAGAACCAACTTGCTAAAACCAAACAAGAAATTGAAAAACAAAAAGGATTAATAACTGAACAACTAGCCATGATAAGCGTTCAGAAAAAAAACTTAGCAACTTTAAATTCAAATGTATCTGTTAAACAGGCAGAATTAGAAGACCAACAAGAAGAATTAGAAAGAGAAGCTAAAAACTTAATCGCTATACAAAAAGAATATGCAGGCATTGAAAAAGCGCTTCAACAAAAGGAATTGCTTGTAAATGAACAAGGAAAGACAATCGATGCTCAGGGAAACGAAATTATTACAAAAGCTAGTAAAATAGAAGAACAAAAATCTATTATTTGGTTATCCGCTATTTTTTTACTCATTGTAACAGTATTGGGTGCGTTGTCTTTCAGAAGCTATCGTTTAAAAAACAAAGCCAATATTCTGATTGTAAAACAAAAAGAAGAAATTGAAGAACAACATGCTGTTCTAGAAGAACAGCACCGAGAGATAACAGACAGTATCAATTATGCTAAAAGAATACAAGAAGCTATTCTTCCTCCTTTAAAAGTTGTTAGAGGTTACATGCCCGACAGTTTTATTCTTTACAAACCAAAAGATATTGTAGCAGGAGATTTTTATTGGATGGAAGGAGTAAATAACCTTGTAATTTTTGCTTCAGCAGATTGTACTGGGCATGGTGTTCCTGGTGCAATGGTAAGTGTTGTTTGCCATAATGCGATGAATAGAGCTGTAAGAGAGTTTATGTTAGTGGAACCTCATGAAATTTTAGATAAAACTAGGGAGATTGTTTTAGAAACTTTTGAACAAAGTGCGGAACAGGTAAATGACGGTATGGACATCGCTTTGTGTACCCTAAACACAGAAACGAATAAGTTAAGCTTTTCAGGAGCGAATAATGGATTATACCTCGTTAGAAAGGGTGAGTTGGAACAAATTAAAGCAGATAAACAACCTATTGGAAAATATGAGGATGCTAAACCTTTTACCTTGCATGAGTTTGACTTAGAAAAAGGGGATGTTATTTATACCTTCTCAGATGGTTTCCCAGATCAATTTGGTGGACCAAAAGGAAAGAAGTTTATGTACAAACCTTTTAGAGAATTATTATTGTCAATCCATAGACAACCCATGAATGAGCAACATGATATTATATTGAAAGCTTTTGATGATTGGAAAGGTGATACTGATCAGATAGATGATGTATGTGTAATCGGAGTAAGAATTTAATTTTATGGATGGAAAAAACATATTTGGGCAACCATTAATTGCATGTAGCACAAAGCCACTAACAGGTTATTTTAGAGATGGCTGCTGTAATACAGATGAAACAGATAGCGGAGTTCATACTGTTTGCATTGTTGCAACTGAAGAATTTTTAACTTTTTCTAAAGCCAATGGTAATGATTTATCCACTCCTATTCCCGAATGGTCTTTTCCAGGGGTTCAACCAGGAGATAAGTGGTGCTTGTGCGCATTGAGATTCAAAGAAGCTTATGAGGCTGGTGCTGCTCCAAAAGTGTTATTGGAAGCCACTCATGAAAGAACTTTAGACTTAGTAGGCATGGACATACTTATTGAGCATGCTTATTATGCTGATAAGGTTTAATTGTCTTTACAATCTTCTTTCCTTCTAGTATCCATTAGGTAAACAATTTTCCATTCTCCATTTAGTTTAATGAGTCCGAAAGAATCTACCCCGCAATGATTTAATTTGTCGCCAACAAAAAATGTGTAATCAGTCCACACATGCGCCAAATTTCCATCAATCCTTATTTCTGTATTTGATAGCTTTTCTATCCAAGCTGGTGTTGATTTCTCTTTATTGGCTACTTGACTAATAAAATTCTTGGCAGTTTCTTCTTTTGTTCCTTTATCAGAAATCATTTTAATCACCACATTTTTTGCAAAAGCTTTTTTTAATAGAGAGGTATCGGCTTTTTGCATACCCTCAATTAACATGTTAACTGGTTTCATTACTTCCTCTTCAGGTGATTGACCAAAAACATTGCTCAAACAAAATATAGATATTGTAATAAAAATTGATTTTTTAAAATTTTTCATTCAGCTAAGATACTGAATTTGTTAAATAATGTTATGCAAGTCCTAAACCAATAATCCTCCTACAAGTTAAATAGTCAAAACTTACTATTTATAATTCGCATAATCCTAGCCCATTTATTAAAAAAAGATTATGATAGTTTCAAGTAATTTCAACTATTAAGTTCGTCTACAACGCTGACTACTTTTTCCAACTCAACATCCAAATGCTTAGAAAAAAGTCCTGTCGGGGAGTCCTTAATTTATAAATAAAATACGAGTGATGATAAATATCAACAGGTATATAAACAATTGTTTTTATTATATAATCTAAGTACTAATAGTTTTGTCCAGTAAATAATTATTAATTAAAAAATAACATTATGAAAAAGATTACAATGTTA
>JBFIEB010000339.1:0-2858 GCA_041603555.1 Vicingaceae bacterium | reverse complement strand
GGTAGATAATATTACAAGTGATATTTTAAACTTTAAATTCATGTAAGTCTGACGTTATTTTTCTATAATAAGTTGCTTATAAAAATACTACTTTAGATTGACTTCCTTTATTACTTAAAGTTATTAATATTTCTATTGATAAATCGTATTTGAAATTCTATATTTGCAGGCTTATAAAATTTATAGAAGAATAATATTTAAGAAATGCAAAACAAAGGACTATTAACAGCGTTTTCAATACTTTTTGCAATAGGGTGTATTTATGCTCTTTCATTAACATGGTTTGCAAGTGGAGTGGAGAGTGATGCACAGGAATATGCAGAAGAATATGCAAGTGATTACACTGCAGCTAACCCTGATTCAGAATTTACTAAATTAGATTCAGTAGAATATGCTTATTTAGACTCTATGGCTTCTGTGGAGGTTTATCCATTTATTGGATATACTTATGGAGAACTTAGAACAAAAATGCTAAATCTAGGATTGGATTTAAAGGGGGGAATGAATGTTACTCTTGAAGTTCAGGTAGAGGAAGTGGTAAAAGCGCTAGCATCATTTAACAAAGACAAAGCTTTTAATCAGGCGATTAGAGCCGCAAAAAAATTACAACAAGAAACAAATCAAGACTTTGTTACTTTGTTTGGTCAAGCTTATCAAGAGGCTAATCCAGCTGGTAAGCTAGCAGGTATTTTTTATACCTTAGATAATAAAGACCAACTATCACCTAATGCAACAAATGAAGAAGTATTGGCTTTTGTTAAATCAGAAGCAGATGATGCTATTGACCGTTCCTTTAATGTAATCAGAACAAGAATTGGATTATTTGGTGCTGCTCAGCCTAATATACAACGGTTAACAGGTTCTGATAGAATAATGGTAGAATTGCCTGGTGTAAAAAATAAAGAAAGGGTTAGACAGTTATTGCAAGGTACAGCTAAGTTGGAGTTTTGGTTAACATGGGAAAACAGAGAGGTTTATCCAATGATTGAACAGGCAGATATTAAGCTTGGTAAAGTTTTAAATGGAATTGTTGATGATACCACAATTTTAGATTCAACTGAAGAAAAAATTGAAGAAACACTTGCTGAAGGAGAAATTACCGATTCTACGGAGGTAGATAGCACAAAGGAAGCAGTTAATGAATTATTATCTGCAGCTAATACAGAAGTTAAAGATACTAGTGATACTGCTGGGGTTAAGGATCCGAATCAACTATCTGCTGAAGAGTATGCTAAAGAGCATCCTTTATTCGCAGTTATGCGTCCTGCAATTTTTCAAAATCCAGAAACACAACAATACGAATACGGAAGAGGACCAGTTGTTGGGTATGTTGCTATTAAAGATACAGGAATTGTAAATAACTTATTAGCTAGAAAAGAGATACAGTCTTTCTTTCCACCGAGATTGAAATTTTTATGGACGGCAAAACCCTATGATGATGATGGGAAATTCTTACAGCTGTTAGCTATTAAAATTGATAATAGAGATGGTAAGGCTGCTTTGGAAGGAGATGTTATTGTTGCTGCTTCACAGCAATTCGATCAATTTTCTGGTTCTCCGGAAATATCTATGACAATGAATGGAGAAGGGGCAAATAAATGGAAAATATTAACAGGAGGGCACGTAGGTGAATCTATTGCAATAGCGCTTGATGATTTAGTTTATAGTTACCCAACAGTTAATGGAGAAATATCAGGTGGTCAATCAAGTATTTCAGGAAATTTTGAAATTGAAGAGGCAAAAATGATTGCTAATATTTTAAAAGCCGGTAAACTTCCTGCTCCTGCAAGAATTGTTGAAGAAGCTGTTGTTGGACCTACCTTAGGTAAAGAGTCTATCGATAGTGGATTAAAATCATTCCTGATCGCATTATTAATAGTGCTTGCTTATATGGTTTTTTATTATTCTAAGGCTGGTATTGCTTCAGTAATTGCTTTACTTGCAAATATGTTCTTCATATTTGGAGTGTTAGCATCAATGCCTGGATTAGTTGCATTAACCTTGCCGGGTATAGCAGGTATTATTCTTACCATTGGTATGTCAGTAGATGCCAACGTACTTATTTTTGAGCGAATTAGAGAGGAAATTACAGCAGGTAAAGGAATACGATTAGCTGTTGCTGATGGATATAAATTTGCATATTCATCAATTATTGATGCCAACGTGACTACTTTATTAACAGGTGTTGTACTTTGGTTTTTTGGTACAGGTCCGGTAGAAGGGTTTGCTAAAACATTGGTAATAGGTATTTTCACTTCTTTATTTACAGCAATTTTTATTACTCGATTAATTTTCGAATATCAATTAAATCGAAATAAAAAACTTTCATTTTCTACTAAGTTGACTGATGGCGCGTTTAAGAACATCAATTTCGGTTTCTTAAAGAATAGAAAAAAATTCTATATCCTTTCAGGGGTTATTATTCTGGCGGGTATTGGTTCGTTAGTAACAAAAGGGTTACAATATGGTGTTGATTTTAAAGGGGGTAGAGCTTATACGGTAAGATTTGATAAAGATGTTTCAACGGTAGATGTGGCAAGTAATTTAAAAGCACCTTTTGAACATGAACCAGAGGTTAAAACTTTTGGAGATGGTAATCAGGTAAAGATTGTTACCTCGTATATGATTGATAGTAATGATGAAAACGCAGATGATCTAGTTGAAGATAAATTATACGAAGGGCTAACATCTATGCTTGGTGCTGGTGTTGATAAGACAAAATTTATGGATGAACACTTGATGAGTTCTCAAAAAGTTGGACCAACCATTGCAGATGATATTAAAAAGGATTCATTGATGTCGATCATCTTTTCTTTAATCATCATTTTCTTATACATTTTATTTAGATTTAAGAAATG
>JBFIEB010000338.1:0-2874 GCA_041603555.1 Vicingaceae bacterium | reverse complement strand
AATAGAGGTATTGGTAAAGGAAATATCTAACACTTGGTAAAAACGTTTTCTGTTAGTGTGCGGATACTCCCTACAAGCTAATGGTCTGCTTTCATAAACCATACAATAATTATCTGCACCTAAAAAAGGGCAAGGTGCACTTCTAAATACATAATCGTTATCGGCATCCTTTTCTAAATACTGTTCAATTAAGTGGGATGGTTTTATTTTTAACTGTTCGGCTAAACGATCTATATCTCTTTCATATATTGCTGGACTGGTTGTTTTACAACAATTTGCACAATCCAAACAGTCTATCTTTTCAAAAGCTTCATCGTGCAATTGGTGAACAGTAGCATCTAAAGATTTTGGCTTAGCTTTTTTTAATCGCTTTAGTAAAGTCTTATTTTCTTGCTTATTCTTTTCAGCCAGTCCAAGTTTGTTTTTCAGTTCCTCATTCATACCTTTTTGGCTCTAGTCATTTCTCTTTTACCTGGAGGTCCTAGTAGATTTTTTACGGTAAATCCCACTTCCTTTAAGCTTCTTTTTACAATCCCTTTCGCACAATAAGTTACCAATATACCACCAACGAATAATGCATGATACATTTGTTCAAAAATTTTTGTAGTCCACATTTCAGGCTGAACATCCGGTCCAAAAGCATCAAAATAAATAACATCAAATTGTTGGCTTGGATAAAAATTGGCTAGCTCGACCTTAATTTTAGTTAAGTTAAATTGCTTGGTTATTCCTTGACAGCCCTCCCACTCTACTTGATGCAACAAATGAAATAAGTCCGCCTCCTCCTTAGTTGTCTTTAATTCCTCAGTGTAATTTAACTGCTGAATGATATCAGGTTCTAGAGGAAAAACTTCCAATGAAGTATAGTTAACTTGAATATTGTGCTTTTGGGCTTCAAGCAAGGTTAAAAAAGCATTTAACCCTGTTCCAAATCCTATTTCTAAAATATTGATTTCTATTTTAGCACAATAATTTAATCCTCCCTCAATAAATACATGGTTCGACTCCTGAATCGCTCCATGAATAGAATGATAAGTTTCATTTAACGCCTCCACAAACAAAGTATGAGAACCATCTGCTGTTATTTTAATTTCTCTTTTGTCCATTAGGTTACAAAACTGATGTTTATCATGCTATGGCGTAACATGCACTCGTACCTTTGTTAAAATCATAAACCATGATTACACAAAATGATATTGACAAAAGTATATCATTTGCTGAATTCTACCAATTAGTAGAAAAATTAGCAAATGATGGAGGAACGACTGGAAATACACAAAGTGAAGATTTAATCAATTACACCAATTTAAATTTTTCACGAATGAAAAGAATCTTGAAAACTACCCCTATTTCAGAAGATGTTACAAGTACCGTAGAATGTCTAAATGAAAAATTAATATGGATAGTTATAGCTGAAAGTTGGTGTGGAGATGCAGCACAAAACATTCCAGTATTTGCGAAAATGGCAGAAGCAAACCCAAACATTAATTTGAGGATACTATTGAGAGATGATAATCCTGAAGTAATGGATCAATATTTAACTAATGGCAGTAAATCCATACCTATTTTAATTTGTGTAGATGAAAATCTTAAGGAGCTAGGAACTTGGGGTCCTCGTCCAAAATTTTTACAAGATTGGCTGTACAAAAATAAAGCTAATCCAACAATGGAAATGAGCGAGTTAAAAGAGCAATTTCAAATTTGGTACACTAAAGACAAAGGACAAACGCTGCAACGAGAGATGGTTTTATTAATGAAAGCCTGGGAAAAAAAGGAGTGCTTTAGTATTTAATTATTCTTCATTCCTTTTTGTTGGTTTATATATGTAATTAACCTCTTGTTGATTTACGTCCTCCAAATCGGCAGCTTCAGTTTCATCATCATTGTTTTCATCTTCCTCTGGCCAAAAATGTTCTATCTTTTGAGGCCCTTGCTTTCTATAGTAAACAGCTAGTATTATTCCGGCTAAAAACCCAGATAAGTGCCCTTCAAAAGATATTTTAATATCTATCGGAAAAATTCCCCAAACCAAACTTCCATACAGGAAAGTTACAGCAAAAGAAAGTGCTATCAATTCTGTATTTTTTCTTATAAACCCACTAATCAAAAGGAAAGAAAACAAGCCATACAACAATCCGCTTGCTCCAATATGATAGGCTTCGCGAGCATATACCCAAGTCCAAACCCCCACCATTAAATAAATCCAAAAAGCTACTTTTAAAGCAATTTTTTTGTAAAAGTAGAATAAAGCACTTCCTAGAATTAAAAGTGGAATAGAATTGTTAAACAGGTGATTAATATCTCCATGCAATAATGGTGAGGAAACAATGCCAATTAGTCCATTTATATTTCTTGGGTAAATACCAAAATGTGTAAAATTTACTTCAAACACATATTGCATAAGGTGTATCAGCCCTACAATCAACACAAATAGCACTGGATATATTAGCGCATTTAGAACTTTATTTCTTTCTAGTTTTTCCAATTCAAAACAAAGGTATCGATAATTGTACCATTGTAAATTTGTCAGTAATGTTGTTAAAAGATGTTAAGGTTTATTTTAAATAGAAAAGTTTAATTATATTTGTTTAACAAACTTATCAATGAAAGCACAACTTATATTATTGTCTCTTCTTGCTACTCTACTAAGTACTAAGGGTTTTGCTGTAAACAAAGATTCTAAACAAAAAGAGAAGAAAACACTAAAATCAAAGTATGATTTTAACATCATTAAGCTGTATTCTTTGAGTGTGGGACAAGAACATCCAGATTCGTTAAATGTCGAAATAAAAGCACTTCCTCCTAAAAGAAAAGAGAACTAAGTTATTTCATTCCTCTTTGTTTCTTAATGTTTTCATAAGCAGCTTTCATTTT
>JBFIEB010000337.1:0-2890 GCA_041603555.1 Vicingaceae bacterium | reverse complement strand
ATTCTCCTAAATCGGTTACTAATTGCAAAAAGTATACCCCTTTAGAAAGATGAAGTTTTACAGCTATTAAAAATACAACATTTAATTGATAGTTTACTCAAATAATCATTGCTCTTCTTCTCTTAATTTAAAATAAAGTAGAATGGATACATGAAGAATGTTAAAATAGGGAGTAGGTCCAAAATCACTTTTTTTAACCGGTCGCGCATATTGATAAGCTATGCCAAAATCTATCTCGTTAGAGAATTTATAATTTAAGCCAACCTTTCCTCCATAAGATAAGCGATAACTAAACGATTGAAAATAGTAGGGGTCTTTATCTGTAAACACTTCTAAGATGTCTTCTTTAGCAGATGTTTTATAATAGGTTGTTCTATATTTATCGGTACCAAATACCGATACATTAAAATTTGGGCCAACAAAAAACATAAGCTTTTTATTAATGCTTAATGTTGGAGCAAAAGACAGACTTGCCGAATAAAAGAAAGTAAAAGACTCGCTTACTATATAAGATTGACCGTATAATCCATCATTCCAATCTCCTTCATAAAGTCCTTTTGCGCCTCTGGTATTAAAATCTAAACTTGCTCTAAAGCCCCAATTGGAGGAGGAGGGGAGTTTAATATAAAATAGAGCAGCCCCATAATAAAGTTGAGGCTTACTTTTAATGGCAAGGTAAGGGTTATAAATTTTATTTAAATGGCTCATCCCAGCATCTATGCTCAAACCAAAGTGCTGTGCATTAGCAGTAAAACTGAACAGGCTTAACAGTAGTATTAATGAGGATATTTTCAAACCATAAGATTTACAGTTATTAAAGATAAAAAATATCAATTAATTACCTTAGTAAAAGCACCATCAAACAAGACTGACCAGAGATTAACATTTTGGTTTTTTGCTTCACTTAAAAAGCGATTTGTTGTAAATTTAGAATTGGAAGCATCTATAACAATTTCTTTAGGGTTGTATGCTAAAAGCAATTCCGATAGGCTTGCTTTACTATTTTTAGTGATGACTAATAAATCTATCGGAAGTTTATTAACGGAGTTATTAAAAAGATGTTTATCATCAATAATTGCCATTTTGTAATTGTAGAACTGGAAGTAATTACGTTTTGTAAATAGGTTTTGGTTTTCAATCTTATAAATAGTTGATAATTGATGTTTTTTAATAAGATGGTCTAGTCTTATTACTTTCTCTTGTCGAACTCCATTATCAATCCAGTTATTTTGAACATGAAATAATAATTTACTTCTATTTTCAGTTAATTTAATGTCTGATAGTAAAATGTTATCATCACCATCAATAAAGTTTATTACGGAATGTTGTGGGATGTTATAGATAATCAATTTTTTTTGGTTCAATGTACTATAATTATTCTGTATTCCATTAACAAGAAAGATAACCAAAAAGAGACTTGAAAAGAATAGAAATTTAAACTTTCTATAGACGATTAAAGCAATAATAAATGCAATTATTAAATAAACAAGCCATGTGTCAATAACTCCAAACTTTATGTTTTCTGATAAGGAGTAAGGCAATTGATCAATATAGTTTACTGAATAATTCAAAAATTTTATAACGTATTTTAGACCAATTGCCAAGTAATATCCAACAACAGGAACATAAGAAAAGCATAAAGTAATAACACCCAAATTCAATATAATTACTGTTAATGGGATTACAATTAAATTAGATAACATAAAATAATTTGGAAATTGATGAAAATATAGCAGCCCAAGTGGGAATGTAGCAATTTGGGCTGCTATGGATACCGCAGTAATTTCCCAAATCTTTTTGGGTAGCCAATAATTAAAATTGAGCCAGCTGTTAATCCAAGGTTGAATAATAACAATACCTATTACAGCCATATAAGAAAGTTGAAAACCAACCTCCATGATTAATAGAGGATTATAAATTAAAAGAACCAAGGCTGAGGCTGCCAAAGTGTTAAAGAAACTAGAGTTTCTATTGGTCATTTTAGCAGCTACAATAAATGAAAACATTGTTGCTGCTCGCATTACAGAAGGTGATAATCCTGTAAGTAGGGCGTAACTCCATAATATAGAGATAAGAATAATTCCCTTTATTATTCTTCCATATTTGATTTTCTCAAAAAAAGCGAAAAAGGTATTAAAAATTAAAAAAATAACCCCAACATGCAACCCCGAAACGGCCAAAACATGCATAGCTCCAGCACTTGAATAGGCACTTTTAAGCTGGGCATCAATGTTGTCTTTGTATCCTAGTATTAGCGCTGATGCAACTGCAAGTTCCGTATCTTTAATACCTTTATTCTCTAATGTTTCGATTAAGTACTTTCTGCACTTATCAGCAAATCCAAATATGCCGGATGTTTGTGGTTTTTGAATTAATTTCCAGTTATTTGATCTCAAAAAAGCTTGTTGGTGAATTAAATGAAAGGATAAATATTTTCTAAAATCAAATTCGTTAGGATTCTTAGGTGGTGGAACGTTTTCTAACTTTGGTTCAAAGGAAATAATATCTCCAACTTCTAAAATTCTAGACAAACTATCCTTTTGTAAATAGATAATAACCTTTCCTTTTCTCTCCATCCACCGGTCTTTATTTTTAATGCCTTTTATCTTAAGAATGGTTTTTATTGATTTTTCTTTGGTCTGAGGAGGTTCTATTATTTCACCAATCAATAATTGGTTGGATTGTTCAGTTAATAATCTTGAGGTGATATTGGTGTCTTTATACTTTAAACTGGTTAGGCAAGCTCCAGCCAAAAAAATATTTAAGTAGATTAAAATTCCAAATGCCCATCTTTTATTGTAATTGGAATTAAATTTTTTAAAAACTAGAAGCAATAAAAATAAAAGCAGCAAACAACCAAAAGAGGTTAAAAGAATACTAGTCTCAGGTT
>JBFIEB010000336.1:0-2913 GCA_041603555.1 Vicingaceae bacterium | reverse complement strand
CAACCTATAATATGTTTAATACCTTAATAGCTAAAAATGGCATAACAGATAAAGGAATTAAACAATTAAAAAGTTTAGCTAATAAATCTAAAAAACCAAAAAACATCTATATGAATATTGCAAACCTTTATTCTAAAGATGCATCTAAATTAAACTTTGCCATAGACTATTTTGAAAAAGCTTTTGAATTTGATAAGACAGATAAAGCTTTGTGTAATCATATTTCACAATTGTATCTTCAATTAGGGAACCAAGAAAAGGCTAATTACTATATTAACTTCTGTAATGGTTAAATTAAATTTAGATTACCATTAATTGCCAATCCTGACATATTATTAATTCGTCTATTGATATTAGTAATTTATCTATATATTTGTAGGTTGTGAAGAATTGATGGACTTTATTTATGTGTATGGAGGTCAATGATTTGCAATATGTTTGCATATGTAGTTAATATAAAGTTGATGTTGATGCAACTTTTCTATAATAAATTGCATCTAGTTTGTACCAAACTAAACAAAAGGTTAAAGATTATGATAACTAACAAATTATTTCTCTCGATTTTATTTATAATAATCGGCTGTGTGTCTTTCGCACAAAGTAATGAGCAAGAACAAAAAACCGAATTAAAAAAAGCTGCTAGAGTTGAAGCTTCACAAGCTAAATCCCAAACTACTGACCCAAATGATGGTTATATGGGTAAGAAGCAACATATTTTAAGAAGATTAACTGTTTCTGAAATCCCTTCAGATTGCCCAACATACAAAAATGATATGACAAAAGAACATTATGTAGCTCAAGTAAAAGCTTGGTTCAAACAAAATGAAAACTTAATCAAAGATGAGTTCAAAAAAGAACTTGTTAAATAATATTTTAGATTTTTTGAAAAAATAAAACCTATGATTTTTAAAAGAATAATCCCCTTATTTGTGCTTGTTTTGACTTTTTCCATATCATATGGACAACAAAACAATTCAAGTAGAAAACCACAAAAAGCTATTTCTAGTGAGAACTATCAAAAAACAGATCCTGAACTTGTTAACAAAAAAAGGAATCAGACTAAATCTGGAAAACATGAGTTGGCTTCTGGAAAGACGATACCTGCAGATTTTCCCAAATATGTTGAAACAGGAAATAAAGAAAAAGATAGGGCAACCTATAATTCTGCAAAATTAAAATGGATTAATGATAATCCAGAAAAATATAAAGCTCTTTTTACCAAAAGCGCATCAAAATAACATTGTTTATTTATTAAGATATAAACCCTAATTATGAAGGCTTTAAAACAATTTTTATTAGTAGTAGTAATTGGATTTTTATCCTTGACTGCCTCTGGTCAATGTCCAAATGACAATACACTTTTTAGTGCTGTACCCGCAAATCCTACTTTAGGTGGCTGGGTTGGCTGGGTTGAAAATTTTCCGTTTACTAGTGGTGTACAAAGTGGTGACTATGTTCAGGTAAACGTTTGCGCTGGAGCAACATATACATTTACCATGTGCGATAATCCTATTGTATTTGGTGATCCAGAAATGACATTAAGAACTACCGCAGGAGCTTTTCTAGCTTATAATGATGATAATACTATTTTAGCATTTCCAGGGAGTTTATTACCGCAAATTACTTGGACAGCAACCTTCACTGGAATTGTAAATGTAATAATTGACCAAGTCCCTTGTTTAGCCACAGGAGGAGATTGGATGAGCGTAGTTATTTATCAATTATCCAATTGTGGTGTAGGAGGGGGTCCGGCTACTCCTTGTAATACTGACGTAGGCACATTTACTATAACTCAAAATGGTAGTCCTGTTAGTACCCCAATAAGGTTATGCCAGACCAATGCTGATTGCTTGTCATTTGTCAGTAACGATGATTATATTTTACCTCCACCTTGTGCAAATAATCCTCTAGAAGTCTCAGAGTTAATGTGGGCGATTTATACGTTACCTCCTTCTACAGGAGACCCCAATACTGATCCTAACTTTTCTGGATTTTATTGGACTGGGGAAGATTACACAGATTGTAACCCCGGGATAGGTGTTCCAGGGTTAATTGGAGCTAACCCTGTTTATTACGTCCCTATTACTACAGATGACAGTGATAATGCTGGAAACCCAAATGGTGTAATTAATCATGATCAAGATTTAGATGGTTGTTTTGATTTGGGAGCTTTTATTGAGGTAAATTACTTAAACCCGATTACTTTTAGTACAGTTTTTAATTCTTGTGCAGGAACTGTAGCCATCACTGTTTCAGGTGGAGATCCTCAGTTTATACCTGGTAATTATACAATTACAAATACCGGAAATGGTATCTTAACTGGAGCTCCAATAGGTCATGGAGGAACTGTTACTATTACGGGCTTAACAAATGGACAAGCATGGAGCATTTTAGTTGTAGATGCTAATGGATGTACAAATACTATCAATGGTATATTCTCAGGCGATGTAACGTTACCTGTTATTAATTGTCCGGCAAATATTACGGTAAATAATGATCCTGGATTATGTTCAGCAGTAGTAAACTGGGTTGCACCCGTGGGTACTGATAATTGCCCAGCACCAGTAACTGCTCAAACTCTAGGGCTACCTCCAGGAAGTGCATTTCCAGTTGGAACTACAACAGTACAGTATACTGTAACAGATGCAATAGGAAACACAGCAAATTGTTCATTTACTGTAACAGTAAATGATACAGAAGATCCGGTAATAGTATGTCCAGGAAATATAGTAGTAAATAATGACCCTGGTTTATGTTCAGCAGTAGTCAATTGGGTAGCTCCAGTAGGGACGGATAATTGTCCTGGTCCTGCAACTGCACAAACGGTTGGACCAGCATCAGGAAGTGCATTCCCAGTAGGAACAACAACTGTAACTTATGTGGTAACGGATGCATCAGGAAACACAGCAAACT
>JBFIEB010000335.1:0-2928 GCA_041603555.1 Vicingaceae bacterium | reverse complement strand
TTAGGATTTTTAGAATTGGCATTAGCATTCAAGTTTTTGTCAAATGCAGATTTGGTAATGCAAGCTCATTGGCTTGAGAGGGAAATTTTCTTGTCTATTTGGATTGGAGTTTTTGGGGTATTAGCAATTTATTTATTTGGGTTTATTCGTTTACCACATGATGGTCCCGTTGGAAATTTATCAGTAGGAAGAGTATTATTAGGAATAACTACAGTAATATTTGTGATTTATTTGATACCTGGTTTATGGGGTGCTCCTCTAAAATTAATTAGTGGTTTCCCCCCCCCAATGTCGTATAGTGAGTCTCCACATGGCGTGGGCTCTTCGGGTGGAAGTACCAATTCTACAGAGCATGGACCCGAAGGAACTCATTTAGGCGCTCAAGGAATTTATTTATTTCATGATTTGCATGAAGGGTTAGCTTATGCTAGAAAAGTGGGTAAACCTGCATTCTTAGATTTTACTGGTTGGGCCTGTGTTAATTGTAGAAAAATGGAAGAAAATGTTTGGGGAGAGGATGGAGTATTGGAAATAATGCGAGATGAGGTTGTTATTATTTCATTGTATGTTGATGAAAAAGCTGAACTACCAGAAGTGGAACAAATTGAAGTAGAGTTTGCTCCTGGAAAAACGAGAATTTTAAGAACTGTAGGTAACAAATGGAGTTATTATCAAACCAAAAACTATAAAACAAACACCCAACCTTACTATCGCATGCTAGGTCCAAATGGAGAAGATTTAGAAAATGGTTCAGCTGATTATGAGCATCATGGTAACAGAGATGATTTTAAAGCTTGGTTAGAAGAAGGTCTTAAACTTTATAAAGAAGTTGAATAAGTATTAGCGCATAGCCTTGTTTAATAAAACATAGCCTATCATAATAACAACCACAGCAATTAACACCCAATAAGTACCTTTAAATAAGGATTTGTTTTTTTTATTGTCCTTATAAAATTGATATCCTATTATTATAGTGAACGATATGATAAAAATTAAGGCAAAAAGTTGCTGTCCAGGTGTAAACATTTTTAGTATTTAAAATGAATAAAAATACGCCCAAAATTTTTACTGTCTTTGTCTATTCTATGGTATTTATTTTTGATATGGGATTGTTGTAAAAAGCGGATTACTTTCTTTTTTAACTGACCAGAACCTTTGCCAGAAATTATTTCAACTAGTTTAATTTTTTTCTCCAATGCATCATTGATAACATCATTTAAAGCGTTATCAATTAATATTGATTTATTATAAATATTGTGAAGATCGAGCTTTATTTTGCTCATTTAAGAATCAAATTATCCGGCTGAAGATTCGGTAACCAACCAATCTCTGTCTTGTTTTTTTAAACTAACATTTATAGCAATTTTATCAGTTTTCCTAAACGTAGCTTTTATGGTAACTTCATCATCTTTAAACTCCATAATTTCAAATACAAAATAACTGTCTAAATTTCCTTTATATATAGATTTAAACGTTTCAAGTTGTTCAGGAGTCATTATTTTAACCCTTTTGTTAAACTTAAAAACAATTAAATTATTAGGAATTTTATCATCATTTAGTATAATTAAAGGGGTTTCACCAGAGATTTCGGACTCATTGAAATACTTTTTTAAAGCATGAAGATCAATGGTTTTTTGAATAACGGTGTTTATGTCTCTTGAACTTTGTGCAAAAAACAATGTTGGAAAAAATACGGCTAATAAAAAAATTGTTTTTTTCATAAGTAAAAGTTTAAGATACTACCCAAATATACGGAAAAAATCATGTTTTGTTTCGACATTTTAAGCATAACACAAAAAATTAGATTAATGAATGTTTTTGACAGATATTTTGACAGATTTCTGAGATTAGACAAAAAAGGGTAATTTTACAACTTAAAATCTATTTAAAATGAAAACAAAAAACCTAATCATATTATTTGTGGCATTCTCATTATTAATGATGTACAGTTGTAAAAAAGAGGAGACGATTATAATTGATAATCGAACAACATCAACAAAAGATAATGGGATAGCGGAAAACTTATTTGCTGATATTAAAAGAGTAATTGAAGAGGCTGTTAATGATGAAGGACAAAGCGGTAAAAATGAATCTTATTCTTTTGGTGGATGTGCTACAGTTACTACTACTCCAGCATGGCCAGACACCACCTATCCTAAAGTAATGGAAATTGATTTTGGTTCAACAAATTGTACTGGGGTCTATGGCATTAATAGAAGGGGAATATTAGCTGTAACAATATCTGATAGATATAGAAATCAGGGAAGTATTTTAACCGTTCAACCCCAGAATTATTTTATAAATGATATTAAAGTTGAAGGCACTAATACTCTTACAAATCAAGGATTAAATGCAAATAACAACTTAGAGTTTAATGTTAATGTTGTTAATGGAAAAATAACCTATACAGATAATACGATTACTACTTGGGTCTCAACTCGGACTAATGAATGGATTCAAGGAGATACAACCAACTTATTCACACATGGTTTAGCGGGAATATGCGATGACGTTTATTTAATTACCGGTGCTGCTAATGGCATAAATAGAAATGGATTATCTTATTCAGTTAACATTACATCCCCTCTTAGGAAAGAGGTATGCTGTAGGTGGTTGGTAAGTGGAACTTTGGATATAATCCCGGATGGATTTTCTACTAGAGTTGTTGACTATGGAACTGGAACATGTGATAATCAACTGGCGGTTACCATAAATGGCAATACCTATTATGTGGGAATGTTTTGGTAATTTTTAAAATATTGAAGGAGCTATTTTTTAGCTCCTTTTTTTATTTCTGTGGTCACATATTCTTTTAGTTCGAAAAAAAATTGTTTAAAATCTTGTTTTAAAGTTAGCTCTTCTTCTAAAAGAATTTCATGTGCATTTGACATATTATTCTCATAATTACTTCTTTTAGATAGTCCTTTA
>JBFIEB010000334.1:0-2956 GCA_041603555.1 Vicingaceae bacterium | reverse complement strand
TCACATACCATTATAGAAATTATTCAAAATACAGATTGGGAAGTCATCTCTATAGATAACTATTCTAATTCTTCTGAGGATACTTATACTAGAATTAAAGAAATAACTGGAGTAGATATTAAGTTTTATAATGTTGATTTAAAGAATTTATCAGATACAGAAAATGTGTTTAAAGAAAATGTAGATATTAAAGGAATTATTCATTTTGCTGCTTTTAAAGCTGTGGGAGAGTCAGTCGAAAACCCTGATATGTATTATGATAATAATATGAATTCGCTAAAAAACATATTGACTTGCCAAACTAAATTTAAAGTTCCGAATTTGATTTTTTCATCATCCTGTTCTGTATATGGTAATGTGGATGAATTACCCGTTACAGAAGAAACTAAACTGTCAAAACCAGAATCTCCTTATGCAGATACAAAGCAAAAAGGGGAAGTTATGGTAGATGGCTTTATCAAAGAAAACACTGCATTAAGCGCTATTTCTTTGCGTTATTTTAATCCAGTTGGTGCACATATAAGTGGATTAAATGGTGAATTGTCAAATACAAGGCCTAACAATTTAGTTCCTTTTATAACTCAAACGGGAATTGGAAAACTAGATTGTTTAACTGTTTTTGGAGATAATTATGAAACTAGAGATGGAACTTGTATTAGAGATTATATACATGTTAGCGATATTGCTAATGCTCATGTTTTAGCACTTCAAAATTTATTAAAACGTGGTTTAGAAAATAGACATGAAATCATCAATTTAGGAACAGGTGTAGGTGTTACAGTTCTAGAGGCAATCAATGCATTCGAAAAAGTTAGTGGTGTAAAATTGAATTATGTAATTGGAGAAAAAAGAGAAGGAGATGTAGCTTCAATTTATGCCAACAATGAAAAGGCAAAAAACATGCTTAATTGGTCACCCAAAATAGATTTAGAAGGTATGATGTTGTCAGCATGGAAATGGGAAAAACACTTGAATAATTAATGCATAAAATAGCACTACACGATATGGCGTGTATTTTTCTATAAATAGTTTGCTATAAATCAGATTTAATATATATTTGCACCCGCTTTAGGGCGATTAGCTCAGTTGGTTCAGAGCACCTCGTTTACACCGAGGGGGTCGGGGGTTCGAATCCCTCATCGCCCACAAATAAAAAAACCTCGGCAATTTGCCGAGGTTTTTTTATTATAAAATAAATAATCCTATTTAGTAAGGATTACTTTTTTAGTTAAAGAACCACTTTCAGTAGTAACAGTAACAAAATAAACACCTAAAGCATTATTTGTTAGGTCAATTACTGATTTGTTTCCGTTTACTTGGTTAGAAGCAACTACATTTCCTACCACATCAATAATAGTATAATCAAATGCTGTAACATTAGAAATGTTAATTGTTAATACACCATTTGTAGGGTTTGGATAAAGAGACACATTGTCATCAGAAATAGCATTCTCTTCAACACTAATAACGCCAAAATCAATTGGACTAAATCCTACTCCTCTCAAGAAATTCCATTGAGCAGCTACTAATCCATCAACTAATCCAGTTCCACCCAAGGCAGTACCATATTCAATAGCAATCTCCCAAGTTTCATCCAATCCATTTTCAATTGCATCTACAGCAATAGTTTGGTAGCCAGATACAAATTGTGCGTTCGTACCGGTACTTAAGTTTTTCACCGCTGTCCAAGCCATCGGATAAGAACCTGAAAGATCGTGCCCTACTGCGTATACTTCAGGAAACTCCCTTTCAGCACCTAGGTTAGGATCAGAACCACCCCACGTGTAAAATAATTTAGTACCATCTTGGCTTCTAGCAGCCTGTGGTCTTACAAAATGGCTAAGTGAGTTAGTTACATCCCACATAAAGTCATCTACATAAATAGAATCAATGTAAGTTACATCCCATCCTGCTCCATTAGTAGCTACTTCCATTAAGAAACCAGATTGACGAGCAGCAAATGTATAAAATAATGAATCTGGATGATCAGAGAATCCTGAGGAAATCTCACCAAAAATTCTTAATTCGCCTGCATTATCAACAACCATATCATATGAACTAAAGAATGGACGAATAAGACCAGTAGCATTTCCTGGCCAAATGTAAGTCTGCATTACAGCGTCAGTAGAAAAATCGAAATCATTTACATTGTTCCATGTAGTTCCACCATCAGTAGACTTCATAACGTAAGGTCTAGTCATAGTATTAGCACCATAAGAGCCCATTGCTACCATGTAACCAGTCATACCATCAGGAGACCATGCCATGTTAGGTAGTCCACCATGGTTAGTTTGTATTCCAGCAGTAAAATTCATTGTTGGGTTCCAACCAGGAATTACAGTTGATGCAATTGTCCAATCAAAATTGTTGTTAGTTGCATTGTAAACCCCTTTATTGATAAAATATCTTGAGTAATTATCAGCAACTAAATTTGTCTGAAGATTATCAATATTTGTTGTAGCATCAAAAACAACTCCATTAGCAGCTGTGTATAAACCAGCATTACCCCATTCGTTGAAATCTCCATTAGTAGCCGTGCTTTGTGTAAAGTACTGTTCATCTAAATTAACTCCAGAAAATAAAGCCGAAGCTCTTGCAGATCCGCCCCATCCATTGGCTGCGCTAGCTGCACCTGTTAGCAATTGAGGACCTGAAACAACAACATAGGCATTGTTGGGGTCAGTATTAGCTGCTGGATTGTATAAAGTAATATTTGGATATCTATTACCATTACCACCACCTAACCCAGGAGTTAATTGAAATGGGTTAATAGTCCACGTTGCACCACCATCCGTTGAGTAATCAAATGATAGAATTCCATTACCACCAACACCACCATCATTTTGACGGTGAACAAAAGCGACTGTGTTAATTGCTGGGTTATACACCATTTGATTTTGTCTATCACCTAAAGTTGTGAAAACATTGTACGAAGTTCCAAGTAGAACAGTAGAAG
>JBFIEB010000333.1:0-2957 GCA_041603555.1 Vicingaceae bacterium | reverse complement strand
GTAAATCTAAAACCATTAAAACGTTATGGTTTTGTTGATGAGATTATTGTGAAACACATTTATGCTACAAAAAATATAATTGATAGGGTACATGAGATGGGTAAAGAGTTACACGTATGGACGGTAAATGATCCAGAAACAATTGAAAAGCTAGTTGAACGTGGGGTTGATGGAATTATATCGGACTATCCTAATATGCTGATGAAGTATAAAAAATAATTATGAAACAAAAAAAGCCTCGAAATTAATCAAGGCTTCTTAAAAGGGTGGAAGATGGGACTCGAACCCACGACACCCGGCACCACAAACCAGTGCTCTAACCAACTGAGCTACAACCACCATTTAAGGGGGCAAATATAAATCTTTTTTTCATAAAATCACACATTCAAAAAAGTTTCAAGATTTAAATTCTAATGATAAAAATCATTAGCTTGTTGTCTTATAAAATCTACTTTTGTTAAATAATTATGAGAAATGAAAATCCAATAACACTTAGCATTGAAGGGATGACTTGTGCAAATTGCGCTTTGGGAATCAAAAAGCAATTGGAGAAAAAAGGACTGAAGGATGTTAATGTGAATTTCGCTACGGGAGAAGCTACTTATGTAAACCCAAGTAAAATTGCATTGGCTGAAATAAAGGAAAGTATAAATAATATTGGTTATAAAGCTGTAGATCCAAAGTCAGAAACTGATGGCCATAAAGGAATACCTCTCATAGAAAAAAAATTCTATTTTTCTTTAATCTTTACTATACCCTTATTTTTTCACATGTTTTTTGCGCATGATTTTATATTAAATAATGTGTGGATTCAACTGTCATTGTGTTTACCAGTATTTCTTATAGGTCTTTCCCATTTCGGTAAAAGTGCTTTTGGCTCATTAAAATCAGGAGTTCCGAATATGGATGTGCTAATTGTAATTGGAATTACGTCTGCGTTTGGCTATAGTTTATATGGTACAATGGTTTATTTAGGATTGCCTGAAGCGCACAACTACTTATTTTATGAAACAGCAGCAACGATTACTACATTAGTATTGCTAGGTAATGTTTTGGAACATCGTTCAGTAAAACAAACAACAACAGCGATTAAGGAATTGAATCAACTTCAAAAAACAGAAGCTAAAAGAATATTGCCAAATGGAGAGACAGAGCTGGTTGAATTTAACGATATTCGAGTAAACGATGTTCTACAATTTAATACTGGAGATAAAATAGCTATAGATGGAGAGGTGATTTGGGGCGATGCTGTTGTGAATGAAGCTATGATATCTGGAGAGAGTGCTCCAGTTTCTAAAACAGTTTCAAGTAAAGTAGTAGGAGGAACAATAGTTGAAGATGGTACTATTAAAATAAAAGCTGAAAAAGTTGGGGCAGAAACTGTACTCTCTAAAATTATTGAGTTGGTTAAAAATGCTCAACAAGATCAACCAGCAATACAAAAGTTAGGAGATAAAGTGAGTGCTATTTTTGTTCCAATTGTTATTGGAGTTGCGCTCTTTACATTCATTATAGCACATTTTCTTTTTGACATTAGCATCCAACAGTCCATTATGCAGGGTATTGCAGTCTTGGTTATTTCTTGTCCTTGTGCAATGGGGTTGGCAACGCCAACAGCCGTGATGGTTGGTATTGGTAGAGCCGCTAAAAGAGGCATCTTAATTAAAGGAGGAAGTACGCTTGAGCAATTTGCAGTGGGGAAAAATATTGTTTTTGACAAAACAGGAACCTTAACTACTGGTCAATTTGTTATTAAATCGACTAAATTATATGCATTAGTAGAAGAGAAAGAACTGAAGAACATACTATTTAGTATGGAGCAACACTCATCGCACCCAATAGGTAAATCAATTGCAGCATATTTAAAATCAGAAGCAACTAATATTGAATTAACAGCTATTAAAGAGATAAAAGGAAAAGGTCTAGAAGGTAAAGATGATAAAGGAAACCATTATCAATTGGGTTCATATCGATTGGCCGAAAAGCTAACAAATAATCAATCCCATTCTATTTATTTAATTAAGAATAACGAACTAATCGCTGGTATTGACATTGAAGATGAGCTAAAAAATAACGTTGCAGAAACGATTTCTTTATTGAATGAGCAAGGATTAGACACTATTCTATTAAGTGGAGACAGAGATAAGAAATGTCAAGAACTAGCGCAAGCTATTGGGATACAAACAGTTTATAGCCAGCATTTACCAGAAGAAAAATTGATGAAGATAGAAGAGCTGCAAAAAACGAACCCCACTATTATGGTAGGTGATGGGATTAATGATGCTCCTGCTTTAGCGAAAGCAAGTGTTGGTATTTCTTTGAGTAATGCCACACAGGTTGCCGTACAAACAGCTCAAATAGTTTTGTTAAACGATAAGGACCTAAGCCAAGTGTATGAAGCATATTTAATAAGTAAACATACGTTAAAAACAATAAAACAAAACTTATTCTGGGCATTCTTCTATAATGTAGTGGCTATTCCTATTGCAGCTTTCGGCTTTTTAAATCCAATGGTTGCAGCATTGGCCATGGCATTTTCTGATGTAATTGTGATTGGTAATTCTATTCGGCTAAAGAGTAAAAAGTTGAGTTAGACTACTCAACTCTTTGCCACTCTTGTGTTCTGAAGAAGAACATAATGTAGCCTCTTACATTTAAGGTGTTTTTATTTTCTAACCATATTTTACAATCATAGATTTTCCCATTGTTTGGGTCAAGAATGGTCCCGTCTTCATACTCATCATCATCTTGCACAAGATCTTTTATAATCTCCATGCCTACAATTGGCTGATTCTTTCTATAATCTGTACACAATTTGCACAAATTCTTTTTCTTAGCTGGATCTAGTATATCTACTATTTTTCCATAATATTTATCCCCTTTTTTATAAATCTCAACGATAGATTTTTCTTTACCTGTTTCATCATCAATGGTTTTCCATTTTCCGATAATGCTTT
>JBFIEB010000332.1:0-2984 GCA_041603555.1 Vicingaceae bacterium | reverse complement strand
TTCCTGATTAATTTGGTTGTCAGTACTGTGTATTAGATTTAATTCGTTTAAAGCAAGAGCATAAAACTTCTTTCTGTATTGAGGTGCAATTTTATCACCATTTAGTAGGTCTGATATAAATTTTATTTTATGCTGGCTCATAATTTTATTTTGTCAACCGGTGTATATAATTTTCCTTTTCCATAGTATTTTTCCATTGCCTTTTCAATCCCTTCATTCTCCCATATCCTTATAATTTCTGTTGTTTTAAGCCTCGATGTAAGTAAATTATTATATCTTCTTTTTAAGGTTTTGTATGTCGAATCATCTTCACCTTTTACCATCTTTAAAAACTGTAACTTTCCGCCTAGCACTTTGGAGATGTCTGGTTTTGTCTTTTTTGTGTGTCGTTTTTTTCGAATGTAGTCTCTCCGAAAGATATTGTCAGCTCTGTAAAAACCATATTTCTCCCAGTAATATAGCCACATTCTAATTTCTTTAACATAGTGTTTCTTTACGTTGATTTTTTCATTTACAATCAACCCTGTGACTTCTTGCTTGTGACAGCCCTTTTGTAATCTAGTTTTTTTTGGATTAATTATTAATTCTTGATTCACTTCAATTATTCTTTTGAGTTCGGCAAGGAATTCACTTTTATGGAAAACTGAGTGCATCGAGCTAAATGTGATGTCATCGGCATATCTCGAATACCGCACGCCAAATCTGTTTGCCAGTCCTGTCAGTCTATGGTCCAAGGTCTTGCACAAGATATTAGAAATAGTTGGAGATGTTGGACTTCCTTGAGGTAATAGCATTTTAACTTCATCGTTAACATTTATTTCATGACAACATAAGCTAGCTAGATAAAATGCAAGTGGTTCGCGGTCTCCATTCAAGTTGAATGGAGCCTTCATAAATCCTCTTTTTATTCTTTGGACATCAAAAGAATGAAAAAAGTCTTTTAAGTCCAGGTTAAAGACATAATTACTTCCGCTATGAATCTTAGCATTATCCACAATTGATTTATTCAAGACGAATCCCGTTGCAGCTTTGTGTGGTTGGTAGATGCATTCTAATATATAGTTAAGTGATTTTAGTATTACTTTAAGTTCATTCACAGGCGCATGAATAAGTCGTTTGTCTCCTGATTTTTTGCTAATCTTAAAAGCGTGATATCTTTGAGGTGATTTATTCTTGTACGCTTTCGGAGAAAGACACGAATTACCTTCAACATCAGTAGTCAATTCATAATCCGAATTGTTTTTATTCAATATGAAGTTAATATTAGAAAATTTACTAAAATTATAGTTCGTTATTAGTGGGAAATGATCTTTAAAAAGGTAGGTCTGAACGTGGTTCAATAATAAGACCAACTCATCCTTCGAGCGAATTTTGTTAAATTCGATCTGAACGTTTTTGATATGTGATTTATTTAGTAGCATGAGTATTATTAAAGTCCTCGAAAACATTAGTCTTTATTCTCATTGCCTATCCAAAACTAATAACAAAAAGCATCGAAGAACACTTCCCGTCTTAAATTATAGATATAACTTAATGCAAAATATAACCTTAGTCCTAGTGAAAATCACTAGGAAAAGATGCCGATCTTTGTTTATGCCATGAGCATAAACCAGCACCCGCTTCAATAAGTTAGACTAATATTTTCAAAGAACTTTTACAAAGTAAATATAACATAATGCGCTCTTTCTGCACAGTAATTTTCTTTCATTAATTAATTGTTTGATATTTTCAATATCATTTACCTCAAGTGATAATAGTTTGTCCATAATTTTAATACGATACAAAGAAATAGTACTTTAGTGCATTCATAATGCACAAACATTTATTTGATGTTTTCAATATAAGATTATGGCGTTAACTAAAAATCCAATAATAAGATATAGGGTCCTTGATAACTGCTTTCAGAACTTTAGAAAGAGATACTATTGGAAGGATCTTTTGGATGCCTGCAACGAGGCTATCTATGCTGCTGGAGGGGAAGGAATAAAAAAAAGACAGTTATATGACGATATTCTATTTATGCAAAGTGAGGCTGGGGGTGGAGCCCCAATAGAGGCCTACAGGGATGAAGGAGATTTAAGAAAAAACTATTACAGGTATTCTGATGCCAATTATTCCTATTGGGAGAAACCCATAACCGACCAAGAAAGGAAGGACCTAATCGGTGCAATGACCACTCTCTCTAGTTTCTCTGGAGCTCCTAACTTTGAATGGACTGATGAAGTTATTGCTAGATTGGAGGGAGAGTTATCCATTACTAATAAAGGTAAAGTTGTTTTTTTTGAACAGAATGAATTCTTAAGTAACGTGGGAAGTAATTTCAAACCACTTTATGATGCTATAATCAATGAAGTGGTTTTAAAGATTAATCATATACAGTTTGGGGTGGCTGAGGTGATTCAGTCTGAATTCCATCCTTATTTTTTAAAACAATTTAATAATAGATGGTATGTGTTTGGCTATGAGATTAAGGAAGATTCCATCATTAGGATAGGACTTGACCGGATAGAAAATCTTGCCGAAATGAGTAATGTGAAATACAAAAATGATATCACAGATTTTAATGAGTATTTTGATGATGTTATTGGTGTAACTGTTAGTGCCGAAAAAAAAGTTGAGAGAATAACAATACGTGTTGATAAAAAGGATTGGCCATATGTGGAATCTAAGCCTTTACATGGGTCTCAACGAAAGCCATTTAATATAACAGATGAATGTTTAGATTTCACTATAGATGTTATTCCAAATTACGAGTTTGAAGCGCTTATTTTGTCATATGGAGAAACAATGGAAGTGATTTCTCCTGAACATATTAGAGAAAAACTAAAGAAGAGATTGGAAGAATTGGTTAATAAATACACGAAGTAAAAATCATTACCCCACAGTTACCCTCCGTTCTGCATAGCCCATTTCTATCGATAGGTTCGAGAGGAGGTAGGACTAAATTTACTTGACTCAACGGGACTTATTTTAAACCATTTGGA
>JBFIEB010000331.1:0-2984 GCA_041603555.1 Vicingaceae bacterium | reverse complement strand
TGATTTTTTTCATAAATATCAAAAGCAGATGTAGCATAACTATCTACTCCAGCATTTCCAACCTTAGCTGGTCGTTCTAATGTCTTTTCTTTTTTGTCTTTACTTTTCTTTTCTTTTTTCTTTTTATCCTGAGCAAAAGAATTTGCAGAAACACCTGCCATTAATAATGCAACCAATAAAATTTTTGTTGCTGTACCTAAATTTTTAGTCAATTTTTTCATGTTTATTTTATTTATTAATATGATTTTTAGTTAGGGAAACAAATATAGAATTTTTTAAGAGAATATAAAGTGATATGTTCTATTTGTGTAAAAATTAACACATTGTTAACAGAAGTGATTTAAAATATATGTAATATATTGATAATCATTTATTTACAAATAAATAAGGGTTCGGTTTGATAGGAGAAAAGCGAAATATTTTAGCTTTATATTTGAATTTTGGAATTTATAGATTTAAATAATCAAATATTTTATCAAAAATTATGGAATCATCTTTGATAATCATCTATCCAAAAACCGTTTATAACAATTTAACAAAAGACAATACTATTTTTAATTAGATTTGTTATAATAAAATAGTTATTATCATGATAAGATTTAAAACAATCTTTTTACTGTTGCTTTTACTAATAAGTCAAGTTGGTTTATCGCAGTATGTTCAAAGCGAAGCAATTAAAAAATTTGATCGCCTTCTTCAACACATTAATTATGAATATGTAGATTCTACTAATGAAAATGAATTAGTAGAAGAGGCTATTATTACTGTTCTTAAAGAATTAGATCCGCATTCGGTCTATATTCCAAAAGAGGAATTAAAGAAAATGAATGAGCCTTTGGTAGGGAATTTTGAAGGTATTGGCATTCAATTTAACATTTTGCATGACACCCTTACTGTGGTATCCCCTATTTCTGGTGGCCCTTCTGAAAAAGTAGGAATATTAGCTGGTGATAAAATTGTTAAGGTAGATGCAGAAAATATTGCTGGAATAAACTTGCAAAATAGTGATGTTCAGAAAAAATTAAGAGGAAAAAAAGGGACTAAGGTCAATGTAGAAATTAAAAGAAGAAATAATAAAAAACTCTTAAGTTTTACAATTACTAGAGATAAAATTCCAATATTTAGCGTGGAAGCTTCATATATGGCAACCCCTGAGATTGGGTATATTAAAGTTAGTCGTTTTGCCAAAAACACTATTGAAGAATTTAGAGCGGGGCTTGATAAACTTCAAGAACAAAACATGAGACATCTTATTATTGATTTAAGAGGTAATGGTGGTGGTTACTTAAAAACTGCCATACAATTAGCTGATGAAGTATTGGACGAAAAAAAATTAATTGTTTATACAGAGGGAAATAAAAACCCAAAGCAAGAATATTACACAACTACGAAAGGTGGATTTGAAAAGGGTAAATTGGTTATTCTTATTGATGAAGGATCAGCTTCTGCATCTGAAATTGTTAGTGGTGCCATTCAAGATTTTGACAGAGGCTTAATAATTGGAAGAAGATCTTTTGGAAAAGGTTTAGTTCAAAAACCATTTTCCCTACCAGATGGTTCTGCTATTAGATTAACTGTGGCCAGATACCATACCCCTTCCGGAAGATGTATTCAAAGAGCCTATGATGATGGAAAAGAAGAATATTACAAAGAATTTTCTAGACGATTTGAAAATGGTGAGTTTATGAATGAAGACAGTATCTCTTTACCAGACTCATTAAGGTTTGAAACTTTAAATAGTGGACGAACTGTTTATGGTGGCGGTGGAATAATGCCAGATGTTTTTGTTCCAATAGACACCTCTATGTCTTCTGATTATTTTGGAAAAGTGAATCGCAAAGGAATATTGAATGAATTTGTCCTTACCTATATGGATAGCCACAGGAGCGAATTAAAATTGAAGTATAATAATGTTCCTAGCTTTAAAAAGGGTTTTGACGCAGAATCTGAGTTACTAAATGACTTCGTAGAATATGCTGTAAAAAATGATGTTGAAAAAGACGAAGAACAAATAAATACTTCTAAAAAATTAATTTTAATTCGATTAAAAGCACTGATTGCAAGAAATTTATGGGATACCTCTGCTTATTTTGAAATAGCAAATGAATTAAATGATTCTTATTTAAAAGCGATTGAAGAGATTAATAGCAATACTTTTAAAAAAGAAAAACTAGTTTATAAATAAGATTTGTAATTTTATCGAAAAAAATAAAAATAATGAAAGAAAATATTAAAATTGGACTATTAGGGCTTATAGCTCTTACATTAATTGTTGACACTTTTTTTAGCGATGATGGAGCTCGTAGAATGGATGCCATTGAAGACACTACAATACCACAAAGTAATATCGCAGCCAATCCTGCTCCAAATAATGTAATAAACCCTTTGACAACTACTCCTGCTCTCAATAACCCTGCAAATCCTACTAATCCTACTCCTGCTCCTACCCCAAAATTATCAGAAACAAGAGCTAAAACAGGTGTGAAGTTTGCGCAAGTTGAGCATAATTTTGGAAGCATTCAACAAGATTCTAAAAACACTAAAATTTTTAAGTTTACCAACACGGGTTCTGAACCATTAATTATTGAAGATGCTGTTGGTAGTTGTGGTTGTACCGTTCCTAAATTCCCTAAAGAGCCTATTAAGCCAGGAGCAACCGGAGAAATTGAAGTGGTATATAGCCCAGGAAAACAGCAAGGAGCACAAACAAAAACAGTAACTATTACTGCTAATACAAATCCTATTACGACTACTTTGAATATTTCAGCAAATGTTGAAGTACCTCAATAGAAAATAAATAAGGAAATAAAAAAGCCTCTACAAGTTTGTAGAAGCTTTTTTATTTCAATTTTCTGTAATAATACAATTCGTGGTCAATTATTTCCGGATGAAATATTTTAATTAAATCCTTTAAAATAATATGAGGATTTGCAACACCTGATTCCCAATAATCATTTCCTTTTTTCAAATTTAAACGATTATCA
>JBFIEB010000330.1:0-3013 GCA_041603555.1 Vicingaceae bacterium | reverse complement strand
GGTCCGAAATTTTTAGTATAATACTTTAAGGATTTTTCTGCCGCACCTAACATCATATCAATATTATATTGATGTGATTTATCATAGTATACCTCAATGTCGATTCCATTCCACTTCTTAGAGGCAATCTCATATCTCGCAGACATAAAATTGAAAAAATTTTGTGATGGGTGGTCGGATTTATAATGATAATATTTTCTGCCGTCTTTTTCAGATGTGTTTATTAAAGAACCAGGTGCTATAGCAATTTGATCGTTTGATGTAGAAATAAAGGTTTCAACATTAACCCAATCAGAAGCTCCATCAGAGAGGTAGTTTTTAGAACAGTCTTTACCGCAATTAGCTTGTAATTCAGGCATCCTATCTTTTGGTTCTAAATCATGCTTTTTTCGAGTATTTTTATCACTCAATTCTACTCTTTCGGCATATCCTATGTTTGGTAATATTGAAAAGCTATTAATAAAAGTTCCATTTTTTGCTATACTGGTGTTACTTACTTCATTTTCAAACCCAATGGTAATATATGCAGCTTCTATTACTAATGGTATTTTTTGTCCTGGTTGAAGCGGTTTATTTAATTTGTAAATCAAATAGCCAAGGTCCTTATCCTCAAAAACTAGTTCAGCATCCTTTAAGTGGACTTTCATATTCCAATCGGCATCAACTGTATAATGTAAAGAATCTATTGTTTGATCAGATTTATTAGTAAGAATAAGTGCTGATTTCGCAAACAATTTCCTTTCTTTAGGATATATATCAATATGGTATTTAGCGTCTGTTATTTTCGGCTGCGTTATGCCCTGGTACTTTTTGTACAGCTTTTCATATTTAGCCTGACCTTTTTCTCGTTCATCACTTGTTTTATAAGTATTTAGAACCTTTGTATTGTAATAAACGAAACTTGCTGTAGAAATCCAAAGTATAGTTATAAGAGTAAAACCAAGAGCGTATTTAGGTGTTAAATGTTTCTTAGCAGATTTTAATCGATTCTTAAACCCAAAAGTTACTCCTCTTACCCATATAATCCCTGATACAGTTAATAATACCAATCCAAATAAAATCCAATACAAATTAAACCAATGAGTTCCACCAATTGCAGCTCCGAATCCATTCATGTCAGAATACAAATCAAAAGAAGTAGATCCTACACTTATCATATTTGATTGTAAATCAAATATAAGCATCATAATATCAAGTAAGAAAAGAAAGATAATAGAAATGAAATATCCAATATATTTATTATTGATAATTACTTGTAAGAAAATTAACACAGAAGACCACACAATATAAACTGGTAATGCGCCATATAAAAAATCTTGGATATAAACTCCGATTTCAATATTCGTATAACCATTTATAAGCTGATAGCATACTGATGCAATTATGAAAAATAGATTCAATATTGAAGTAACACATATTAAAGAACATGTTTTGGCAATTAGTGAAATAATAGAATTATGAGGTGTTGCATCTATTACCTCATTAATCTTATTTCCTCTATCTCTCCATACCAATTCACCACTAAAAAATACCATGATAATGATTACAAATATTCCTGTGATTCCACTAATGGAATCCATCATTTTGTAAGTAACAGGATATGATTGAAGCCCAAAATATTCAAACCCTCCAATTAAGGTGGAGATAAGAATAAGTACACTAAAAAAGAATAGTATTTTAAATGTTGTGCTCTTAATAATGCTAATAAAATTTATTTTAAAGAAGCTAAAGAATTGTTTTAATGAACCTCCTAAATTAAATACTAATGTTGCTTGTTTGGGTGGACTAGGGAGCACTATGTCTTTAATATTTTTTTCAATTTTAGATTTTCTTACTCGCTTATTTTTACTAATAAAACTGAATGAAAGATAAGATCCAACTGTTATTAAAATACCAATTGAAATCCAGATTAAACGGTTAATTAATAACAATCCGCTAAAACTAGCGCTAACTGTATTTTTTTCAATAGGAGTATAATATTTAGAATCTATAAAATAAGCTCTTATTCCAAAAGTGTCTGTAAGAGCTGCTATAGTCTCATTGTCTATGTCTGATAACAATGTCCCTGAAATCAGATAGCCAATAATAATTATAAGTGTTCCTACAAATGAAATTACGGTGCTTTTCCATTTGTTTGCCATTGCAAAAGTGATTGCCCCAGCAAAAAACATATTTGGCAAAATAAAAAGCAGGTAATTATTAATAAACGATTCAGGATAAAATTCACCAATTCTATCAACATCTATCCACCCTGCTAAAGGGCCAATTTCTGCGCCTAGTAAGAAACCAAAAAATATCCCTAATAAAGGAATGGTTGATAAAATTAATGCACCAAAGAATCTCCCTAAATAGTACCCAGTTTTAGATATAGGAGTAGTAAATAGAATTTCATTAAAATTATTATTATAATCTCTTAAGGCTGCATTATTAAAAAAGGCTGTAGCAATCAATAATCCAAAAATGGTTAATATACCACAATAGGTTGTGATAACGTGAGGTGCATTTTTATATACATTTCCAATTGTACCACCAATAACTACATTGTCGCTTGCTACGGCTCCGAATACCAATAAAGTCATTATCAATAAAAAGATGTAAACCATTGGTTTTTTTAAGCCAGTGCCTATTTCTATTAAAAAGAATTCTTTAAACATAATCTGTAAAAAATAGAGTTAGACAACAACTTCTTCCGAAACATTAATTTTAGTAAAGAATACATCCTCAAGATTAGGATTAACTGAATCAAACCCATCTCCTGGATTACTATCACTTAACACATGGATAAGAGGTTTTCCTGCAACCATTTTATCAGATATGACAGTAAAGTTGGTTTTATACTCATTAATTTCATTTCGATTGATAGTCTTTTGCCATACCTTTCCGTTTAATTCATTAATTACGTCTTGCGGAGTTCCTTGATAAACCATTTTTCCTACATCCATAATTGCCATATTAGAGCATAGTTCGGTAACATCATCTACAATGTGTGTTGAAAGTATAATGATCACATCTT
>JBFIEB010000329.1:0-3032 GCA_041603555.1 Vicingaceae bacterium | reverse complement strand
GACTAGAAAAAGAAAAAGATGCAATATCCTTGGCCGTTTCAGGAATTGCAAAAAAATTTAAAGTTTCACCAGACAAATTAAAAACCTTGGAAACAAAATACCATGACGAAGCAGGAGATTGGTATGTTGCACTAGGGTGGGATGAAAAAAAAGCAATCATCAAAATGGATTCTGTCCAAGGAACTATTACAGAAATTAAAGAAATTTAATTATCATTATCTCAGGTTCTTTTATCATGACTAAGGCAATTGTTATCGGAGGGTCCCGTGGAATAGGAAAAGCGATAGCTGATTCACTAGAATCAATTAATTGCATTGTAACAAGAACCTCAAAAAAAGATCTAGATACCTCAGATTTACAAAATGTGAGGGATTTTATTCAGAATCACAATGAAATAGACATACTAGTGCTCAACACGGGAGGGCCTCCAGCTAAGGAATTTTTTGAAGTAACTGAAGAAGAATGGCAAAAATATCATAACCAATTATTTTTGGGCTTTTGTTTAATTTTGCAAAATCTTACCATAAGAAAAGATGGTTATGTTTTTTTAATTAGCTCAAGTGTTGTAAAAGAACCCAATCCCAAATTAGTTATTTCTTCTGCTTATAGATCAGCTTTTAGTAATGTGTTAAAGATTTTAAGCAAAAGTTTTGCTCAAAAAAATATTAGCACCATCAATATTGCCCCAGGCCCAATTAATACAGATAGAACAAAAGAATTAATTGAAAACATTCAAGAATATCAAAAAACATTGCCTATGGGACGCTTAGGGGAACCTTCTGAAATAGGGAATTTCGTAAAGTTAATTGTTGAAAATAAGATAAAGTATCTATCAGGAGTTACGATAAACTTTGATGGTGCAAATTCTAATTTTGTTTACTAGTTTTTCTTAAATTCAACATTTGGAGCTTCAGGCTGATTTGGAATAACAAGTAATCCTCCATCACGTAATTGTTGAACCAGTTGCATGACTTCTTTTTCTACTTGGTTACGTTTTAGTCCCGTAGCCTGAGCAAAAATATCTACCAATTCAGTAATCTTTCGTTTTCCATTACAGGATTTCCAAAAATCAACTATTGCTTGGTTTACCATGAATCCTTGATCATGTTCATTTGCTAAAACCATAGAACCATCGTCTTGTTTTACTAATTTACCTGCTCCTTGTGGCATTGCAGTTTCATAATTTATCGGAGCAGGAGTATTCATCCCCGCACCCATGTTTTTAAGAGTGGCTTTTGCTGCATCTGACATTTTATCCATGGACCAAGGAGGATCCCATACAATATCGACTTTGACATTATTTACTCCAGGGACTTTTTTTGCATATCTTGTAACATCTTGAACAAGAGTTTCATGTAAAGGACAGCCCTGAGTTGTCATGGTCATTTTAATATTAACATCATTATTACCAACAACATCAATTCCATAAATTAAGCCCATATCTACAATGTTTAGCGGTACTTCGGGATCCATACATTGTTTTAGAGAATCCCTGATGGCTTCTGTAGTAACTGTACTCATATTTTTATTATCTTTAAAAAAACAATAAAAACTTTCTAATTGTTAGCTTCGAATAATTTTTTGATAGATTCTTCAAAAGGTGGTTTTGCAACTCCTTTTTCGGTAATTATTCCTGAAATAAGGTCTGGAGGAGTCATATCAAATGCAGGATTAATTACATTAATTCCATCTGGAGCGGTCTTTTTGTCACCTATTCCAGTTACCTCACTTGACTTTCTCTGTTCAATAACTACATCTTCTGGATTACTTTTCATATCAAATGTTGAAAGAGGCGCCGCTACATAAAATGGAATTCCATGTAGTTTTGCCATAGTAGCTACTTGATAAGTTCCTATTTTATTATACACATGACCGGTTCTTAAAATTCGATCAGCACCAACTACCACTTTATTTACTAAACCTTTGGCCATTGTATAACCTACTGCAGTATCGGGAATAAGACTAACATCAATTCCATCATGTTTTAGTTCAAAGGCTGTTAGTCTAGAGCCCTGTTGGACAGGTCTCGTTTCGGTTGCTATTACCTTGATATTTTTTCCATTTTCTTTTGTTGCTCGAATAACTCCAAGTGCTGTACCATATCCTACAGTTGCAAGGGCTCCTGCATTACAATGAGTCATTATTGTGTCATTATTATCAAATAATTCAGAACCATTCTTTCCCATTATCATGTTAATTTGAATATCCTCGTCAGCCATCTTTTTTGCTGTAGTGACTATGGATTCCTTTATTTGTGATACGTCATTAAGGGCATAAGCAACATTCATAATTTTTTCTAAACCCCATTTGAGATTGATGGCGGTGGGTCTTGTATTGAAAAGAATTTTTTTGGCATCTTCTAGTTCTGCAATAAGTTGAGGTTTTGAAGTGGCTTTACTTTGAGTAGCAGCAAGAGCAAGTCCAAATGCTCCTGAGACACCTATTGCAGGAGCACCTCTAACTACTAGGTTTTTTATAGCATCAGCAATTTGTTGATAATTATCCATTTTCACATAAACAAGTTTATTTGGTAATTTTGTTTGATCTATCATCACAACATTGTTATCTTTCCATTCAATTGTTTTCAAAGATGTATCGGGTTTGGAATCTTGAATATCCATTTTAAACTAAAAATTTCTGAACCATATTTAAAATGAACCTTCTTTTCAAAAATATTGTCCTAGATTATCTTAACAATTAGGTGAGCTTTGGTAACTACAAAGTTTAATTTTTTTCATAAGAATAAAATCATAGGGTGCCTTCGTTTTGAAATATTGTACTAAATGTTTATTCCCAGACACGAAGCCCGAACTTAGTTTTGATGAAAATGGTGTCTGTACCGCTTGTAAGTATGCAGAAGAAAAGGAGGATATTGATTGGAAAAAACGAGAAAGAGAACTGGCTGAAATTTTAGAGAAATATAAGAATAAGGATGGTTCAAGATATGATTGTATTATTCCAGTAAGCGGAGGTAAAGACAGTCACTTTCAAACAAACATCATAAAAAATGAATATGGATTAAATCCTCTTTT
>JBFIEB010000328.1:0-3046 GCA_041603555.1 Vicingaceae bacterium | reverse complement strand
CTATATAGAATTGACGATAAAGCGCAACAAGAAAATCTACTTAAATTAACTAGAAAATTCGGAAACTGGGAAGCAGTATCCAGGTATTACCATGCACTAAATTCACTTTCAGAAGAACACGAAATATTAGATATAGAGAAAATTTATATGGATAACTCTGCTGTTAGTTATAAATTAATAGGTGAAGGAGATACTGCAAAATTTGACACCATTATTAATGCTACTTTCAGTAAAAATGAAATTAACGATGCCAAAAATAATTCTAGTTTTAGTGTCTTGAGTCTTTTAGAATCTTACAATGAACCTATTATTGAATCTAAAATTGAAACCTTAGAAGCTATTTACAAACAATATAAATTTTTAAAACCTTTAGCTGATAGATTTACAGTAGTTAAGGCTGCTTTTATAGATTTAAAACTAAAATCCACCACCTGGAAAACCTATGTTCCAAAAATTATGTTTCATTGGGAAAACCAATATGCTAATTGGTTGTTTGGAAGTAAAAAAAGAGGAACAAAAGGAGTTTTAAGAGGAGATTTTGGTACTTCATATATTGACAACCAACCGGTATCAGATAAAATTTGGCAAAAATTTAAAGTCTCATTTATCTTTATTTTCTTTTCAATTATATTGGCTTACATTATAAGTATTCCCATTGGAATTTATGCAGCTTATAAAAAAGATTCCAGTTTTGATCGGGGTTCTTCTATTATATTATTCATTTTTTATTCCATGCCTTCCTTTTTTATAGGAACATTACTATTATATACTTTTGCTAATCCGGATATGCTGGTTTGGTTCCCAGAGTCAGGATGGCAAGATGCTTCAATATATAATGAAGATTGGGGACTGATAAAATCTATGGCTCACCATTGGCCTTACATGGTTTTACCATTAATTACTTACACCTATAGCTCTTTTGCCTTTTTAAGTAGAATTATGAGAGTTGGAATGGTAGATGTTATGGGACAAGACTTTATTAGAACAGCTAGAGCAAAAGGTTTGGACGAAAAGAAAGTCGTTTTAAAACATGCATTAAGGAATTCGTTACTTCCGATTATTACCGTATTTGCTAATATTTTTCCAGTGGCAATTGGAGGTTCAGTAATTATTGAAGTAATATTTACCTTGCCTGGTATGGGATTAGAAACGTTTAATGCCATATTAAATTACGATTATCCAATGATAGTAGCAATATTTACTATTTCAGGATTTTTAACGGTAGTGGGCTACTTAATAGCTGATATACTATATGCAGTAGTTGATCCAAGAATATCTTATTCATAAATTAATGACAGAAAAGATAGACATAGAACAAAATAATAAAGGAAAAAAAGATTTTTCTTTTAAAGCCTATGCATGGAAACAGTTTAAGAAGAATAAATCTGCTATATTTTCGCTTTACATATTACTGTTTTTAATTTTTGCTGCGCTAACTGCTCATTTTATTGCAAATGATCAGCCTCTATATGCCAAGTATAGGGGAAATTCGTATTATCCTGCTTTCCAGACTTATTTTAATTCAACTAAAACCGACTCTACCATCAATCCAGAAACTGGAAATTGGGAAACACTTCAATTTGATATAACTGATTGGAAACAATTAAAATTAGAAAATGTCGTTTGGGCTCCAGTCCCCTACTCTCCTAGCAAACCTGACAGGTACAATAGAGAATATGTAGCGCCCAATGCTGTTCAATATTATAAAAACCCAGATGGACAAAGAGTTCAAGCCCCCTCTAAATTTCGTCATCATATGGGAACAGATGCTATTGGAAGAGATGTACTTTCAGGGCTAATTCACGGCACAAAAATATCATTAACGGTTGGTATTATATCAATGGGAATAGCTGCTTTAATTGGGATTGTTTTAGGAGCTTTAGCAGGTTTTTATGGTGACACTAATCTAGTATGGTCACGGTTCAGGTATTACTTTACAATATTAGGTGTTGTGCTAGGATTCTTCTATGGTTTTATAGCAAGAAGCATCGCCATTTCTGAAGGATTTTACAATAGCATTTCAAGTGGTTTGATTCAATTATTTCTTAGTATCATCATCTTTTTCGGTGTCGGTTTTCTATTCAATTTTATTGGCAAAATTAATTTACCAGGATTTCTAGGGAAAAATAAAAAAATACCTGTAGACTCTATCATATCAAGAGGTATTGAAATCTTAAACTCTATGCCAAGGTTATTATTAATTATTACTATTTCAGCAATAATGAAAGAAAGAAGTCTAACTATGCTTATGGTAATTATAGGTATTACTTCTTGGACAGGAATAGCTCGTTTTACCAGGGCTGAATTTTTAAAAATAAGAGAACTTGAATATTTACAAGCTGCTAAAGCGCTTGGTTATTCGAGCAACAGAACCATTTTTAAACACGCTCTTCCTAATGGATTAGCCCCAGTTTTTGTTTCCATAGCTTTTGGTATTGCTTCAGCGATATTAATAGAAAGCGGCTTATCTTTTCTTGGAATTGGAGTACCTGATGATGCAGTAACTTGGGGGTCTTTGCTAAGTCTAGGTCGTCAGGAATTTGAAGCGTGGTGGTTAGTAATGTTTCCCGGTATAGCAATATTTATTACCATTACCGTTTATAATTTAATTGGCGAAGGATTAAGAGATGCTTTGGATCCTAAGTTAAAACAGTAGTTAATTAGTTAGAACCTTTTTAATATCTGGTTTAAAATACAAATCACTTTTTAACACTTTTCCATCTTCCCGATAAATTGGCTCCCCTTTTTCATCCAACTTACTCATATTACTAGATTGTATTTCTCTAAAAACTTCTTCAATTTTATATTGCAATCCGTGTTTCAACAAAGTGCCACAAAGTATGTAAAGCATATCGCCACAGGCATCTGCAATTTCCACCAAATCACCATTTTCTGCTGCCTCTAAATACTCCTCATTCTCCTCTCTCATTAACTTATACCTTAGTAAATAGTCTTTTTCCGATATTTCTGCTACTGGCGATTCTTCATTTCCTATTCTAAAAGCTTGATGAAATTCTTTAACCATATCAATGGTTTCAGATAATGT
>JBFIEB010000327.1:0-3046 GCA_041603555.1 Vicingaceae bacterium | reverse complement strand
TGGTGAAAAATATGGTGATGTGGTTCGTATGATACAATTTGGAGAATCCAAAGAATTGTGTGGTGGAATTCATATAAAAAACACTAAAGAAATAGAGCTATTTAAAATAAAATCAGAAGGATCTGTTGCTTCAGGGATTAGAAGAATTGAGGCTTTGACGTCAATTAATGCATATGAATGGGTTGATTATAAGTTTCAAAAACTGGAAAATGCTGAAGAATTATTGTCTAGTATTAATATTCCAGATTCTACCCTTGAAAAATTAAATCAAATAGGAGAAGGGCTTTCTAGTATATTAGAAGGAGTAAAAATTAATTTCCCAAAGCTGAAGATTTCAAATGAATTTAATGATAATTTGAAAAAACTTCAGGAAGCTATGTCTGCTTTGAGTGAAATTAAGATTCCTAAGGCAGTTTTAGAAGAGTTAAATCATTTTAAAAAAGAATTATCAAAAACTGGGAAACAAGATAATGCAGCACAAATTAAAGCAGTTAAAGAACAATTGCTTTCTCAAATTAAACTTAATGATGGTATATATGTGATTGCTCAAAAAATTGATTTAGGAGATAACGATGCTATTACAGATTTGGCTTTTCAGTTAAAAGGACAAATTAAAAACCTTTTTTTAGTATTGGGAGCTGAGGTAAATGATAAACCAAGCTTAACAATAATTATCTCTGAAGAATTAGCCAAAGAAAAAGATCTCCACGCAGGTAATATAATTAGAGAAGCTGCCAAAGAAATGAAAGGTGGAGGAGGAGGTCAGCCCTTTTTTGCCACGGCAGGAGGGAGTTATATCGAAGGTATTGAGGCTGCTATCGAAAAAGCGACCAGTTTTTTGAAATAAATGCCTACTTTAGTGCTCCTTTTCAATAGCAGTAAGGTGATTAATAGAATATTATTTTCGGTTTTAACTATTTCATTGTTAAGTTTTACAATGCATAAGTATTATGTATCCATTACGGAGGCTAATTATAATGCTGAACAAAAAGTGTTTGAAATAAGCATCAAGTTTATTGGTCATGATTTGGAAAAAGCACTTTCAATGGCAGGTGCACCTGAACTATATTTAGGAACACCTAGAGAGGTAGAAAAAGCAAATGATTATCTAATGCAATATATTGCTGAACGATTTAATATGCTTGTTGATGGTGAAAAACTAAACTACAATTTTGTAGGGAAAGAAGTTAACTATGATGATTTTATCTACTGTTTTATAGAAACTAGTAAAGTTGATGCACCAAAAAAAATTGAAATTAAAAATACATTATTGATTGAAATTTTTGATGAGCAAGCAAACACTGTTTATCTTAGCGTAGGTGACAAAAAATTGAACTATACATTTAACAAAGAAAAAGTGAGTGATACTCACACAATAAATTAAGGATGAAAAAATATATCGTACTATCTGTATTAATTGGAGTAGGGCAAATCTTTGCTCAGGAAAATTATAATTACAATAAGTTCAAGCAACTTAAAGAAGAATTAGCAACTCCAACCGTTTATAGAACTGCATCTGGTGCTCCTGGCCATAAATACTATCAGCAAAAAGCAAGTTATGTGATTAATGTGGTGTTAGATGATGAAAATCAAAAAATAACCGGAAAAGAAACCATTACCTATAAAAATAATTCTCCTGATAAACTAGAATATTTGTGGTTACAATTAGACCAAAACGTAAGAGCCAAGAATTCTGACACAAAATTAGTAAATACTAGTGGTGGAAGAAGATGGGGTGTAAATCTTGATGATAAAGTCAATTTTAATGATCTTGCCAGATTACATAATGATTTTGATGGAGGTTTTAAATTAGAATACGTACAAGATGGTAAAGGAAAAGATTTAAAATACACAGTAAATAAAACCATGATGCGAGTTGATTTACCAACCCCTTTATTACCTGGTGGAACTTATTCTTTAAAAATAGGTTATTGGTATAATATCAATGACCGAGATGAAATTGGTGGTAGATCTGGATATGAATATTTCCCTAAAGATGATAATTATTTATATACCATTGCTCAGTTTTACCCCAGAATGGCAGTTTACAATGAAACCGAAGGTTGGCAAAACAAACAGTTTTTGGGTAATGGTGAATTTACTTTGCCTTTTGGGGATTATAAAGTAAATATTACAGTTCCTGCAGATCATGTTGTTGGCGCAACAGGAGTACTGACTAATGCCTCATCGATATTAACTTCCACACAAAAAGAACGATTCAAAAAAGCAATGACAGAATATAAAACTCCTGTTATTATTGTAACTCAAGAAGAAGCAGAGGCAGCAGAAAAGCAAAGAGCCAAGACAACAAAAACTTGGTCGTATAGTGCCACTAATGTGAGGGATTTTGCTTTTGCTACTTCTCGTAAATTTATTTGCGATGCTATGACTGTTAAGTACAATGGAAAATCTACGATGGCAATGAGTTATTATCCAAAAGAAGGAAACCCTTTATGGGAAAAGTATAGCACTCGAGTAGTTGCCCATACGATTGCTTCTTACTCCAAACATACCTGCGATTACCCTTACCCTGTTGCTATTTCTGTTCATTCTAAAAGTATCGGTATGGAATACCCAATGATATGTTTTAATGGAGGACGACCACTCGAAGATGGAACTTATTCTGAAAGGACAAAGTACTCCATGATAGGAGTGATTATTCATGAAGTAGGGCATAATTTCTTTCCAATGATTATTAACTCTGATGAAAGACAATGGACATGGATGGATGAAGGTTTAAACACATTTACACAATATTTATGCGAACAAGAATGGGAAAGAGATTACCCATCGCGAAGAGGACCAGCTTATAAAATTGTAGATTATATGAAGGGAGATAAAAGATATATTTCTCCTATAATGACTAACTCAGAATCGTTACATCAGTTTGGTAACAATGCTTATGGGAAACCGGCTGCTGCTCTAAATATTTTAAGAGAAACAGTAATGGGTAGAGAGTTATTTGATTTTGCATTTAAGACTTACGCTGAAAGATGGAAGTTAAAACATCCAACACCAGCAGATTTCTTTAGAACCATGGAAGACG
>JBFIEB010000326.1:0-3082 GCA_041603555.1 Vicingaceae bacterium | reverse complement strand
TAGATAACACTAAAAACTTTTGTTAAAGAAGTGTTAATAGGAAACTGTGAGTGAAATAAATCATTAAGTTTGTCTAAAAAAGAATTTAAAAAATAGATTATGAAAAAAGTATTATTAACATTTGGAATATTAGCTTTTGTTGCTGGTGGCGTTAATGCACAAGAAACTGCACCTGCTCCAGCAGTAGCTGTGGAAAATCCAAATGCTCCAAAAATGGACTTTGAATCAGAAGTTGTTGATTACGGAACTATTGAACAAGGTGCCGATGGAGTCAGAGAATTTAAATTTACTAATAATGGTAAAGAGCCATTAATAATTTCTAATGCAAGAGGTAGCTGTGGTTGTACTGTACCTACATGGCCAAAAGAACCTATTAAGCCAGGTGAAAGTTCTGTTATCAAAGTAAAATATGACACCAAAAGATTAGGGGCTATAAATAAGTCGGTTACGATAACTTCTAATGCTTCAGAACCAACTAAGGTAGTTAGAATTAAAGGACAAATTATTGCTCCACAAACTTCTCCAGTAAAGGAATCTACCGGAGCACCAGTTGAGAAATAATAAAGATTTAGGTTATTGATATAGTGAAAAGTTATCTTTTCAAAATCAATTTAAGCTTGTTACTAATCAGTAACAAGCTTTTCTTTTTCACAGAATTCCAACTTCTTTATTAACTTCGCATAAATTAAAATTTTGTCAATGCTAAAATTATCAGATAGAGGGCAAATAATGCCAGAATCACCAATTAGAAAATTGGTGCCTTATGCTGAAGAAGCTAAAAAGAAAGGAAGAATTGTATACCATTTGAACATTGGGCAACCGGATATTGAAACACCACAAATTGCAATCGATGCCGTTAAAAATATTGATATCAATGTAATTGAATACAGCCATTCTGCAGGTATTGAATCTTATAGAAAAGGCTTAACCGATTATTACAATAAGTTTGGTCTTGATGTTTCTTACGAAAATATATTAGTTACGACAGGGGGTTCAGAGGCTTTATTGTTTGCATTTAACTCTTGTTTAAATGCTGGAGATGAAGTAATTATTCCTGAACCATTTTATGCTAATTACAATGGGTTTGCACAAATTGCCGATGTTAATATTGTTCCAGTTACCGCTAATATTGATGATGGATTTGCTTTGCCACCGATTTCCGATTTTGAAAAATTAATTACTGCTAAAACAAAAGCCATCTTAATATGTAACCCGAGTAATCCTACAGGCTATTTATATTCTAAAGAAGAGTTAGAAACATTACGAGATATTGTTAAAAAGCATGATCTATACTTAATTGCTGATGAAGTTTATAGAGAATTTTGTTATGATGGAAAAACTCACTTTTCTGTTTTTAATTTAACTGGAATCGAAGAAAACACCATTGTTATTGATTCGATTTCCAAGAGATATAGTATGTGTGGAGCTAGAATTGGGGCATTTATATCAAACAATAAAAAATTAGTTGCCGTAGCTTTAAAATATGCTCAAGCAAGATTAAGTCCGCCAACATTGGGTCAAATTGCAGGTGAAGCAGCTTTAAGTACTCCTCCGTCTTATTTTACCAAAGTAGCAAATGAATATGTTGGAAGAAGAGATATTTTAATTGATGGGTTAAAAAAGATAGATGGAATTAAATGCCCTGTTCCTAGTGGAGCATTTTATGCTGTAGTTGAACTCCCAGTTAAAAATGCGGAACGATTTTGTCAATGGTTGTTAGAAGAATTTGAATACAAAAATCAAACAATAATGTTGGCTCCGGCAGCCGGTTTTTATGTTACCAAGGGATTAGGGGAACGAGAAGTTCGGATTGCATATGTACTTAATAAAGAATCTTTATTAATTGCTATAGAATGTTTAAAACAAGCCTTAAAAGTTTATCCTGAACGAATAATTAGAAAAGAAGAAAATAAATTGGTTCAATAATTAAAAATTGGAACAATAATTGACAATAAGAAACAAATTAATTATTAATCTAAATAAAATGAAAATGAAAAAGATTTTACTAGTAACAGCAATTATCGCAGTAAGTTTTTCTGATGTAGCTGCACAAGCAGAGTACAAAATTATTACAACAATTGAATCAATTGTTCCTGCAGGTGTAGGTCGATCAAGAATCATAGAAAATGGTACAGAAATAAATTATAATGAATTTACTACTGAAAGAACTGATGGTAAAAAAAGTGATCAAGGAAAGATAAAAAGAGGAGACGCAAAAGTGGATAAATTTTCTGAAACGAAAATGTTGAACTTTTACAGTATGGTTGGAATTAACTTCCAAAATATTGCTTCTAATGATGCTTTAATTACCTCAATGTTAAATGATTTATCCAAGCAAGGATGGGAGTTATTTAGTGTCGTTAGTGGTGTAGAAAGTGATGCTGGAAAACAAGATGGTGTTGGTATTTTTATTACAAGATACGTATTTAAAAAATAGGTTTATTGAATTAAAAAAAAGCCTCTAAATTCCATTTAGAGGCTTTTTTAGTTAATAACTTTGTTGAAAAGCTATATTTTACGGCTACTTTCCTCATATCTCATCTTATAAATTTGTAAAAACCAATTCGAGAACAAATGTTTGCAATATTTGGTAAAAAGAAAATTAAGGAAGATGTTGTAGCTAATATTTTTGTTAATTCTATTTTAGACACTATCGATAATGGATTTCCTGAAATTGTAGGTATAATTAATGATGCTCCAGAATTTACATCATCACCTAACATTTCTGAATTAGATTATGATTATTTTACTTTAATTGTATTTGCTGGAAATCTTTCATATATTCCTAATTACTTAAAGGACTCCAGAGATGAAAGGATTATAAAGCTTGTCATTTCTAAATTAAGTAAAGTATTTGATGTCGAACAAGAAAAACTGGAACAGGTAATTGAAGATTACCAATGCTATCTTAGTAAGATTAATCATCCATCAAAAAATATGCTTTATGCCATGTCCAAAGGAATATTTGGAAAATATAATTTGAACGATTATCAAGATGAATATTTCAAGAATATGAATAGCCCCAATCCTATGTTCTTAAAAAGATTGGATGAAGCAATGGATAATTTTGTTTGGAATTGGG
>JBFIEB010000325.1:0-3085 GCA_041603555.1 Vicingaceae bacterium | reverse complement strand
TTATATTTGCTTTGTGGAAAATAACATTGATGTAATAATAGTTGGAGGGGGTGCTGCCGGAATTTATGCAGCCATTAATATTGGAAAAAACAATCCAGCACTTAACATAGTTGTACTAGAGAAAACCACAAAACTACTCTCAAAAGTAAAAGTTTCTGGTGGAGGAAGATGTAATGTTACACATGCTTGTTTTGACCCAAAAGAATTGGTTAAATATTACCCGAGAGGAGAAAAAGAATTATTAGGTCCATTTCACCAATTTCAGCCTGGTGATACTATTGCTTGGTTTGCAGATAGAGGAGTTGAATTGAAAATTGAGGATGATGGAAGAATGTTTCCAATCACTGATAATTCGCAGACAATTATTGATTGTTTCTTAAAAGAGGTAGAAAAATACAATATAGAAATTCGTTACCAATCTTCTGTGAAAGTATAGACAAGAATGGGAGCAAATTTAATATTTTAGTCAATGATAGCACTTTAAGTTGTCAGAATCTTATTATAGCTACAGGAGGTTTCCATAAAAGTGAAGGGTATAATTTTATTGCTGACTTAGGACATACAATTATACATCCCAACCCATCTTTATTTACATTTAATTTACCTAATAACGACATCTTAAATTTACAAGGTTTAGTTAGTAATGTTGAGATAAAGATTCTCGGAAGCAAATTTATTGAGCAAGGTCCTCTATTAATTACACACTGGGGAATGAGTGGACCAGCTATTTTAAAACTATCCTCATGGGCAGCACGATTTTTAAACGAAAAAAACTACGAATTCGATTTTGTGATTAACTGGTTACCCAATTACGATAATGAAAGTTTAAAAGAATTGTTTGAAAGCTACAGGCAGCAGTTTGGTAGTAAAAAAGTAGTCAATCAGTTTGAGTTGGATATTCCTAAAAAACTGAAACACTTCCTACTAGAAAAGGCTGGAATCTCTTCTGATTTGAAATGGGCAGGCGTCAATAAAGTTCAATTGAATCAGCTCATTGAATTATTAATTACAAATGTTTTCCATTCTAAAGGTAAAACAACTTTTAAGCAAGAGTTTGTCAACTGTGGAGGTGTTCAGCTAAATGAAGTTAATTTTAAAACAATGGAGAGCAAAATTGTTTCTCAGCTTTATTTTGCTGGAGAAGTATTAGATATAGATGCACTAACGGGAGGTTTTAACTTTCAATCTGCATGGACCACGGCTTGGATTGCAGCTCAAAATATTGCCAATAAATTGTCATAATGAGAGGTGTCACCCTGAGCTTGTCGAAGGGCTCGAACTATTTAACAATTTGGAATAATTTCTAATCTTCGACAGGCTCAGATTGACAATTATTGTTATTTATTATGTACACATAGTTATTTTAAATTTTAAACTAAATTTTGTAAAAAAAACCATTAGAAATAAAAGCTTTATATTTTCAAAATTTATCAGATTTATAAATTTTACTATGCAAGCATAATTATTTAACAAAAAAAGAAGAAATCCACCATTGATTCATGCCCTCTTGTTTGAAAATACTGCCTAATTTCATTTTGCGCATTAGAATTTGCTACAGTAATTATACTTTGTGAATTCTCAATGCTATCAAGTGAATCAAAAGACAATAACTCTTGATCATAAATATGTTTCCCTATTTTTTTTGGGTTATCACAAATCCAATAAAAATTAACGCCTCTGTTAATTAAAATTTGAGCTAAGGCTTTTCCCTTTCCTCCTGCTCCCCATAGCACTAAATTCTTATTTGTATCATATTCTTCCTGTAAAAAGTAATGTGTTTTAATGGCTATAAAAGTATTGTCAGCATAATTTTGATCTGTACGAGAAGTTCTTGTTGGATAATCCCGCCAATGATGCAAAACCTTATTACAAGGAATTGGTTTTAATTCATTGGTATAAAATCGAAAAGTTAAATCATAATCTTCTGGATAACGGTTTGAGCGAAAGGCATCGCACTTTTCTAAATCTTCTCGATACACCATCCAGCAAGGCGAAGGAACAACACATTCTTTATAGATATCCAAAAAATTATTTCCATTTAAAGTTAAATTGTTTAACCAATTCTCATAATTTTTAAAGCCCTCCCCTAGTTTGTTTTCCGAAAAATACTTTACCAAACCAATAGCAATATTCCCTCTCCCAGTGTTTAAAAGGTTATCAGATAGCACAGTTAATTTATCCTCACTCATAATATCATCGGAATCCATTCTAGTGATTAATTCTCCAGAACTATTTTTATGTGCTAAACGCAAGGCATGAATAATTCCTATTCCATTATTTGAAAACACTTTTATTCGATTATCTTTTTTAGAATACTTCCTTAACAATTCTAAACTATTGTCATTAGAACCATCATCAACAGCCAACAATTCCCAATTGGAGTATTTTTGTCTTAAAATAGAATCCAAACACTCACTCAAAAATTGCGAAGTATTTTTAACTGGCATTACGATACTCACCAATGGATTTTCCATAGTTCAAAAGTCGCAATTTATATTTATTTTTATTCAAGCTTTAAGAATACTCTTGTTTAAAAAAATATCCATAAAAAAATGACAACAAACTTAAATACTGATGTTATTATTGTTGGTGCCGGCCCTACGGGTTTAATGGCAGCCAACCAATTAATGCGTTTCGGTATTAATTTTATCATTTTGGATGTAAAGAGTGGTCCAACTATAGAATCAAGAGCTATAGCAGTTACTGCACGAAGTTTAGAAATTTACCAACAGATGGGATTAACTCAAAATGTCGTTACTAATGGTAAACTAATGACTTCTTTCAACCTTTATTCTAAAGGTAAAAAGAGAGCGGAAATAAAAATTGGAGAAATAGGGAAAGGCATGACTGAATTCAGTTACATGCTTGCTTTTGAACAAAGTAAAAATGAATCTTTATTAGCTCAAAATCTGGTAGATAATAATACAGCTATATATTGGGAACATGAGTTTATTAAACTTACTGAGTATAAGGAGAAAATAAATGCTTTAATAAAACACAACAATGAAGAATTTAATATTACAGCTCAATACATAATTGGTTGTGAAGGAGCATCAAGCCCAATAAGGCACCAATTAAATTTTAG
>JBFIEB010000324.1:0-3089 GCA_041603555.1 Vicingaceae bacterium | reverse complement strand
TGGCGTTGAAATAATAGAAGTGAACACTCCATTTGTGTTGAGTGCAGCTAAAGGAATGGCTGAGCCTCGTATTCCGAACATGAGAGGAATTATGGCTGCTAGAAGTAAACCACTGACAGTAGTTTCAGCTTGTGAAGCAAGTAGTTCAACTGTCGTTAAAAACTTTACGTTACCACCTGCTAAGTCTGGATGTAAGTATATTGATGCTGACAACCCAGAAGAATTAATTGATTTATTACATAACGAAGCGAAAGCTATATAAATAAGAATAAAATAAAGATATGTCAGTTTTAATATATGCCCACCCCAACAATGGAACATTAACTAAAAATGCCTTTGAAGCAGCTAATTATGGTGCTCAATTAGCTCAAGCTGGAAATACTGATGCTATAGCCGTGGTAGTTGGGAGCGCTTCTAGTTTGGAAGAGTTAGGAAATTATGGAGTTTCAAAAGTATTGCATGTTTCAGATACGAGTTTAGATAATTTTGATCCTCAAAAGATAGTTATAGCTATTGCTAATGCAGTAAGTGAAACCGGAGCGGACACGATAATTTTTACTCATGATTATACAGGAAAGTCATTAGCACCTCGATTATCAGCTAAACTTGATGCTGGGTTGGTGAGTGGTGCAGTTGCCTTGCCTAATGGTAATGTGGTTAAAAAGGCAGTTTTTTCAGGTAAAGCTTTTGCTGAAATTGAAATCACAACTGCAACAAAAATTATTTCTGTGTTGCCTAATTCAGTTGATAAAGTGACAACCGGTGGAAGTGCAAAAGTAACTGCATTGTCTGTAGATATTCCTAGTTCAGGAATTACAGTAAAAGAAGTAAAAAAAGCGTCTTCAGAATTATCATTAACAGAGGCAGATATTGTTGTTTCGGCTGGTAGAGGATTAAAAGGACCTGAAAACTGGGGAATGATTGAAGAGTTAGCAACAGCCTTAGGAGCTGCTACGGCTTGTTCTCGTCCTGTGGCTGACATAGGGTGGAGGCCTCATCATGAACATGTTGGGCAAACAGGAATAGCTATCCGACCTAATTTATATATAGGTATAGGAATTTCTGGAGCAATACAGCATTTAGCTGGGGTTAATGGAAGTAAAATTATCGTAGTTATCAACACCGATTCTGAAGCACCTTTCTTTAAAGCCGCAGATTATGGAATAGTTGGAGATGCATTTGAGGTAGTTCCTAAATTAATTGAGGCAGTTAAGAAACTTAAATCAGCTTAACAAATAATTGATTAAATTTATGGAGGTGTAATCACCTCCTTTGTTTTTTTAATGGAAAAGATAGAATTAGAAATAATAGGGCTTTCCTATAGTCAAACTCAAACCGGTGCTTATGCACTTGTTTTGGGAGAGAAAGGTGGGGCAAAAAGAAGATTGCCAATTATAATTGGTGGCTTTGAAGCGCAAGCTATTGCTATTGAGCTAGAATCAATGACCCCAAGCAGACCCTTAACGCATGACTTATTTAAGAGCTTTGCAGATTTATATACCATTAACATTATCGAAATTATTATTTACAATTTAGTTGAAGGTATATTTTTTGCTAAATTGATTTCAGAAAAAGATGGGGAGACCATAGAAGTTGATACCAGAACTTCTGATGCAATTGCTTTAGCAGTAAGATTTAAGTGTCCTATTTATACGCATGAGTTTATTTTGGCAAGTGCAGGAATTATTTTAGATGAAACCCAGGAAGATGTAGATGATTTAACTAAAGAACTTGACTCTATTGAGGACGAGTTGGAGCTGATTTCTGATGATCCAAAATCGTTGAGCTATGATGATTTAACTGTTGAAGAACTAAATAAAAGATTGCAAGATGCTATTGAAAATGAAAATTACGAGGAGGCATCTAAGATTAAAATGGAATTGGATAAACGTAATGCCAATTAATACATTTAATGCCCTAGTTTACTATTCATGACTTCACTTTTAGCTATAAGTTTTACGTCCGTTTCTAGGGGGTTGCTTGGCATTGTAACCCTGTTGGCTATTGCTTGGTTGTTTAGTGTGAATAAAAAGAAAATCGACTGGAAGCTTGTAGGTAAGGGGCTAACGATTCAAATCATTTTTGCTGTATTAATATTAAAAGTTCCTTTTATAGAATCAGGATTTGAATTTGTAGGGAAAATTTTTACCAAGGTAATTAGTTTTACCCAAGAGGGAACCATGTTCTTATTTAAAAGCTTTGCTACGAATACTATCGAATCTCCATTAATGAATTTTGCCATAATGATATTGCCAACTGTAATATTCTTTTCTGCGCTAACCAGTCTTTTTTATTATTGGGGGGTACTTCCTAAAATAGTTTATGGATTTGCCTGGTTAATGAAAAAAGTAATGAAACTTTCTGGAGCTGAAAGTTTAGCTGCTGCTGGTAATATTTTTTTAGGACAAACCGAAGCCCCATTATTGGTAAAACCTTATTTAGATAAAATGACTAACTCGGAGGTAATGTGTTTGATGAGTGGAGGTATGGCTACCATTGCTGGGGGAGTGCTCGCTGCCTATATTGGTTTTTTGGGTGGAGATGATCCAGTAGAACAAATAAAGTTTGCTAAACACTTGTTGGCAGCTTCGGTAATGTCAGCGCCAGCAGCTATTGTTGCGGCTAAAATGTTAGTTCCTGAAACCGAAAAGTTTGATGAAGAACTAAAAATATCCAAAGAAAAATTAGGAAAAAATGCGTTAGAAGCAATTGCTAATGGAACATCAGAGGGTTTAAAATTGGCTGTAAATGTTGGTGCAATGCTGTTGGTGTTTACTGCATTAATGGCCATGGGGAATAACATACTATTTAAAGTAGGAGATTGGACTGCTTTAAATGAGTTTATTGCTGCCAATACTAGATATGATGAACTTTCCTTTAATATGTTGTTAGGTTATATTGGAGCGCCTATTGCTTGGCTAATGGGGGTGTGTAAAGAAGATATGTTTTTAGTAGGGCAGTTATTAGGTGAGAAAACGATATTGAATGAATTTATTGCTTATGCTTCATTGGGAGAGATGAAAAATACTGAGGCTTTTGTTGAGGATAAATCAATTATTATGGCTACCTATATATTGTGTGGCTTTGCC
>JBFIEB010000323.1:0-3119 GCA_041603555.1 Vicingaceae bacterium | reverse complement strand
CTAAGCTAACTACTTTTCTATTGTTGTTTGGATTGAGAAATAACCCTTTGCAACAATCCTTAATGCACCCAATTTGTGGAGATCCGGCATCTTGTATTGTCCCAAGAACAACTAAAGAAGTTGAGTTGACAGGTTGTATTTTATTTTCGGTTGTGGAAACTATAATATTTTCCAGAGGAGCTTCTTTACAAGAATAAAGAATAATTAAAATTGATGTAATTACTAATTTTTTCATTTTACCTCATGAGCGATGATTCCTTTTTCTTTCCTAAAATAATCATCAAAATTATTTTTGGTGATCTTGATTAAATTATCACCATATTCAATTTCCATCATGTTAAAATTGAATGTCCTACTATTAATAAAGTATTGATCTTTATTAATGTAATGGTCATTACTTAAATTACCGAAAACCATAGCATAGTTAGGTTTTAAGATGATTTCAATACCATTCCAAGTAGTGTCTTTGTCTTCTAATTTAGTCCTATCCTTATAATCAAGAGTTCCTTTATTAGATAAAGATTCACCATCAGGCTGAGCTGTGAATATATTAAATGTTCCAGATTTTGAATCTTCTAATTCGTATCGGATAGTGATATTTTGGGAGCTTAAATTTTTAACCATAAAATATTCTTGCCACGAGCAACCAGAAAATTGAAGGAGCAATAAAGTACAAACTATAATAAGAAAATTGGGTTTCATTTTTTAATAAAAATTTACTAAGCGTATGGAAAAATAAATAAAGAATACTAATTTCGCAAACAAACAAAACGAATACCATGGAAAGTATTGAAGGAAATAAATTAATTGGGAAATTACAAAAGTTATTGGCTAAAGATGGCTTTAAAAAAGTTGATGAAATAATTGCTGGCTTAAAAGAATTAAGACCTTATGCGTTAGAAGAGCAAGACCCTACATTAACAAAAGTTACGCGTTTAACTTATGAGCATTTGGAAGCAAATAAAAAATTTGATATTCCATTGCCTCCAGAAGAAGCAATTGCTCCAGAATTGGAGGAAGGTGAAGAAGCGCCTGAAGAACCAGAAATGATTATCAATGAAATTAAGAATGATAAGGATAGGGTAGAGAGTATGGATTATTTATTATCCTTAATGTTAGATAGAGAGAATCCTGTGAACAAGCAAGACATGTTTGAGTACAGGGATGCTTTAAAGGAATATTAAAATTCAATTATCCAAATAAAAAAAGCCTCAACATTGTTGAGGCTTTTTTTTATGATTTTAAATCATTAAGCAGGGTCTCCAAACCCTCCATCATCTGGAATTCCTCCAACATCAGGATTTTCATGACTTACATTATGTGCAGTGTTACCATGCAATACGTCAAAATAAACTACACCAGACATATCCAATCCACTGCCATCTGATGCTGACCTAACGCCCTCAGGTGTTTGAAAAATATACTTATTTCCATCATGTCCATCAATCATTCCAACTCCATTAGCCGAGCCATCATTCATAGGTGGGAACAAGTTAGTTCCATTTCCAGTTTGTGCCATAATTTATAATTTTTTAGTGTCTTATTAAATAGACGTTATTAAATAATTTTCTCTAATCTATTAAATTTTCTTTAGTTAGCAAGTATCTTCACAAAGATTTTTTTACCTTGCTTTGAAATACATGAAAAAATTAGTTTTTATAATCATTTTATTTATTGTTACTGAATTTGTCTATTCAGCTAAATCTGATGTAGCTAAAATAGATAGTATTTTAACAAATGTGGAAGGGTATTCTCGTGCTGTTCAAAGACTTACTTATGATGTGAGTGTTGATAATTTAAAAGCTTATGTTGAATCTTCTAAAGATGATTTAACAAAGTGTAAAATATACAATGCTTTATGTTGGGCATACTTTGTAAAAGATCCACCAAAAGCCATGGAATATGCCAAATTACAAAACCCACTAGCGGAAAAACTTAATCATACTGATGCACAAATTATTTCCTATGATAATATGGCATATCTATATAAGGGTTTTGGTGATTATGAAAAATCAATCCCTTATATGTTAAAATCATTAAAAGCAAAGGAATCTATTAATGATACAGCTGGAATTTCCGTGAGTTTGTCTGGGTTAGGAGCTATTTATATGCAAATGGGGAATTTTAAACTGGCATTAAAATATAATCTTCAAATTTACGAAGTAGAAAAAAATGCGGGTAGGAAAATAAATACAGCCTTAATTTTAAACAACATTGGTCTAAATTATCAGAATATGGGCGATAATGAAAAAGCACTTGAAATTTATTTTAAGGCTATTGAAATTTATAGAGAAATTGGACTTGAGGCTAAAGCAGGAACGGAGTATGCTAATATCGGAAGTATATATTTAGAGCAAGGCAAGTTTGACAAGGCTTTAATATACCTTAAAGAAGGAGCGAATCGAAAGGAAATAGAGGGTGGGGTTTCTTCTCTTGCCAATATTTATGGAGATATTTCTAAGACGTATTCTGCTCAGAATGATTTTACGAATGCCTTAATTTATGGAAAAAAATCGGTTAAGAATGCCAATTTATCTGAAGACAAAGATAAAATAATGTCATCTAATAGTAAATTAGCAATGGTTTTCTATAACAATAAAAATTACCAAAAGGCATACGAGCATTTTAAAATAGCTTTTGATTTGAAGGACACTTTGTTTAATGAAACCTCATCACAGCAAATTGCTGAAATGCAAACGAAATATGATACGGAGAAAAAAGAAGCAGAGAATAGTTTATTGCTGGCTAAGCAAAAAGTGGATAAGGCAGAATTGGATAAAAAGAATAGTCAGCAAAAAATGTTAGGAATAGGCTTAGGTTTAGCATTGATTATAGTACTCTATATCGGATACAGTTTGAACCAAAAGAAAAAAACCAATAAACTGCTTAATGTTCAAAATAAAATTATAGAAGAAAAAAATAAAGACATTACCGATAGTATTAATTATGCACAACGCATACAAGATGCTATTTTACCAGCTAATGACTTGTTAGAAAAGCACTTTAAATCTTTTGTTTATTATAAACCAAAAGATATTGTTTCAGGCGATTTTTATTGGATTAAAGAACATGGGGATAACATCTATTTTTCAGTAGTTGATTGCACTGGACATGGTGTT
>JBFIEB010000322.1:0-3130 GCA_041603555.1 Vicingaceae bacterium | reverse complement strand
TTGTAGACATTCACTAATTCCATCTTACTACTGATATAAAAATAGTTATCAGCCCCTTTCTCTATCACGTATTTATAACATTTTATTGCTGTTTCATAGTCCTTATTGTCTAAAGAAAGTTTGGCTAAAGCTACCATGCGTTTTCCAAATTCTTTTTGTCTTTTATCCAACGCTTTTGCCTGAATAAAAGCACCCAAAAAATTCTTCTCCTGAATATAAACCCAAATTAACATCTCAGAAAAAACCTTTTTATCGGTATTTTTTTGAATATTCTTGATAAGTAGTGATTTCAAAAGTGCCTTCTTTTCACCATCATTATCATTACTTAAAGCAGTTTGTAAAGCATTTTGTACACTCTGGATGAATGACTCTTGATATAACAAAAGACTTAAATACTCCTCCAACATGGCTTCAGTATTTCCTTGAGCATGATACACTTGAGCTAATTCAAAATTAAAGGGATAAGAACCTTTTAAAAGTTTTCTTCCTTTTTGATAAGTTTGAATGGCATATTCTGTTTTTTTATACTTTAAATAACCATTCGCTAAATCCATTATTTGCTGATTATTTGGAGACAATAAACTTAGGGGCTTTTGGTAAGTCTGTTTACTCTTTGTGGATTCACCTGAAACATCATAAATGTTAGCCAAATCTGTCCAAAACTCAAGTTGATAGGGATTTTTCTTAATTTGTCTCTTTATTAATTTTTCAGCGTTTTTATACTCTTTTAATTCAGTATAACAACCTATTAATCTAACGTAATAAGCGGGAGATTGAGTTTTATCAAATAATTTTTGGTAATAGATAACCGCTTTATCGTATTCTTTATTGTTATAATACTGATATGCTAATTTGTCGTCTGTATTTTTTTGAGCATTGACAATCGTTATAGAAAAAGTAACAAGTACTGTTAAAACTAATATTTTAACAAGTACTCTCATCATTCATTTAAAGCCGAGTTCTGCTTTCTATTTTTAACTAACTCCGCTATTTCATCTGTTTCAAGTTCTAACTTTTCTAGTGCTGCGTCTAACCCTCCTATCGATTTATTTATCTCAATATTTAGACTCACTACAGCTGATTTTTCTGTCATATAATAGTTAGAAAAATCTTCTTTTTTTATCAACCCATTCTTTAAATCTTGTTGTAAATTAATTAATTGCCTTTTAGCTATTTCAATTTGCTTGATGTAATTAGAATAATTTGAGGTCAAGCCATACAATCTCTTTTTGCTTCCGAAAAAATCATCAATTTTAAAAGCCTCTTCTTTTGTTAATGTATCACGAATACTATTAATTTCTGCCAAATCGAATTCCATCTTTCTTTTAGCAGCAAAAACTTTTGAAGTATCAATAGATAATAATGATTTCTCTGTGTCATCAATAATAGAAAGTAATGCTCCTACCTCCCCGATTTCTTTTTCGTTAGCATTTTTACAGGCATTTAAGCCTAATCCAATTATTAATATCGTTATGAGATACTTTTTCATAATATTAATTTATTATATCAAACCCTGTGTAAGGAATTAAAACTTCTGGAATTTTGATTCCATTCTCAGTTTGGTTGTTTTCCAATAATGCTGCCAATATCCTAGGTAACGCCAATGCACTTCCATTTAGTGTGTGTACCAATTGTGTTTTTCCATTTTCATCCTTATACCTACACTTTAACCTATTTGCCTGAAAAGACTCAAAATTTGAAACAGAACTCACCTCTAACCACTTTACTTGAGCAGCAGAGAATACCTCTAAATCATAAGTAAGCGCAGAAGCAAAACTCAAATCACCACCACACAATTTTAACAAGCGATATGGTAACTCTAAATCTTTTAATAACCCTTTTACATGTTCTACCATTACGTCTAATGTCGCATAAGAGTTATTAGGATGTTCAATTTGTACAATTTCCACTTTATCAAACTGGTGCAACCTGTTTAATCCTCTAACATCTGAGCCGTATGAACCTGCTTCTCTCCTAAAACAAGGTGTATAACCAACATTTTTTATTGGAAAATCACTTTCTTTTAAGATAACATCTCTATACATGTTGGTAATAGGTACCTCAGCTGTAGGTATCATATATAAATCGTCCACCTGCATATGGTACATTTGCCCCTCTTTGTCAGGTAATTGTCCAGTTCCTATACCAGAAGATTCATTTACCATTAAAGGAGGAATTACCTCTTCATATCCTTGTTCGATTGCCTTATCTAGAAAGAAACTGATTAATGCCCTTTGTAGTTTAGCTCCTTTTCCTTTATAAACAGGGAACCCAGCTCCAGTAATTTTAACGCCTAATTCAAAATCAATTAAATCATACTTTTTAGCCAATTCCCAATGAGGTATTGCATTTTCATCTAATGAAGGTACTCCCCCTTCTTCAAAAACTACTTCATTATCCTCATCACTGTTTCCTTGAGGAACAATTTCGTTGGGAATATTGGGTAATCTGTAAAGTAATTCATCTAAATCCTTTTTTTCATCTACCTGAAACATTTTTTGATTTTCAATTTCACCTTTAAGCTTTGTCGCTTGCATCTTAAGTTCATTTGCTTCTTCTTGTTTCCCCTCTTTAAAAAAACCTCCAATTTGTTTCGCAATGACATTAGCTTCCGCTGAAAGTGCATCTAATTTTTGTTGTGTAGCCTTCCTTTCATCATCTTTCTTTAAAATCTGATTTACAATATCAGTCGCATTAAAATTTCTCCTTTTAATACGCTCGATGACCAACTCTTTATGTTCTCTTATATATGTAGTTTGTAACATTCTTTTTAAATAATTTTTATCACTTCAAGCAAAAATACAGAATAGAGATTTATAAAAACAAAAACTCCTGTACCTAAGTTTTAGATACAGGAGTTCAATTTCTTTTGTAAATAAACCTTAGTTACGCAGTGATTGGATCAACCGAAACGTAGGATTTATTATTTTTCTTTTTCCTGAAATTAACTACACCATCAACCAGTGCAAATAGAGTATGGTCTTTACCGATACCTACATTCACGCCAGGGTTATGCTTTGTACCTCTCTGACGAACAATAATATTCCCTGCAATTGCAGCTTGTCCACCAAAAATTTTAACTCCAAGTCGTTTACTTTCTGATTCCCTTCCGTTTTTAGAACTACCGGCT
>JBFIEB010000321.1:0-3143 GCA_041603555.1 Vicingaceae bacterium | reverse complement strand
TCACTTTTTACTATCCCTTCAGTTTTTAACTTTTCATTTTTCAACAATGAATTAAACTTGTCTGCCGCATTATCATTCCCAATTACAGCGCATAGTATTGGATTCGCACCTAACGCTTTTATATTTAAAGCTACGTTTGCTGCACCACCTAAACGACTATCTTTCCTATCTACAGAAACAATAGGTACTGGTGCCTCTGGAGAAATACGATTCACATCTCCATAGTAATATGAATCTATCATTACATCTCCAATAACTAATACATTTAGCTTATTGAAATTCTTAAAAAGATCAACTATTTCGTTTTTATTTATCATCTATTGCAACAAAGCTAGGGTTTCTTTTATTCGTTTAATGGATTCTATTAACACTTCATCAGAAGCAGCATATGAAAGTCTTATGCAATTTGGGTCACCAAAAGCATCTCCAGATACTAATGCAACTAATCCTTTATTTAACAAAAACATCGTTAGCTCTGTTGCATTGTTAATTATAATTTCTCCATCTGTTTTACCAAAATAACTAGAAACGTCAGGAAAAACATAAAAAGCTCCTTTTGGAAAATTTAGTTTTAATCCAGGAATTTCTTTCATTAAAGAAAGCACTAATTCTCTGCGTTTTTCAAAGGCATTACGCATCTCATCTGTAACAGAAGGGTCAGCTTCTATTGCAGCTTGAGCAGCTTTTTGGGCTATACTACATGTTCCTGATGTGAACTGGCCTTGCATTTTAGCACAAGCATCTGCAATCCATTTAGGGGCACCAATGTATCCAATTCTCCAACCAGTCATGGCAAACCCTTTAGAAACCCCATTCACCGTTATTACTTGGTCTTTTATGAAATCAAATTGAGCAATGCTTTCATGTTTTTCAGTAAAACTTATGTGTTCATATATCTCGTCAGAAACGATTATTATGTCTGGATATTCTTTTATTAATTGAGCGATATCATATAATTCTTCTTTAGAAAATACGGAGCCACTTGGATTGCATGGTGTGCTAAACCATATCATTCGAGTTTTATTTGTTATGGCTGCTTTTATTTGTGCCACATTAACTTTAAAGTCTTGACCTATTGTTGTTGGTATGCTTACAGGAATAGCGCTGGCAATTTTTATTATTTCGTGATAGCTTACCCAATAAGGAGCTAGAATGATAACTTCATCTCCAGGATTTAATAAGCTCAAGGAGATGTTTGCAAAACAATGTTTAGCTCCTGTAGAAACTACAATTTGGTCGGGTGTATAATCCAAATTATTGTCTCGCTTAAATTTCTTTGAAATGGCTTCTCTCAGCTCTGGATAACCAGGGACAGGTGTATAGTGGGTGAAATTTTCATTAATAGCCTTTATCGCAGCGTCTTTAATAAATTGCGGGGTGTCAAAATCAGGCTCACCAATGCTCAAACTAATAACATCTTTACCCTCAGCTTTTAACTCCCTACTCAATCTAGTCATAGCTAGTGTTTCAGATTCGCTAAGGTTATTAATTGTATTTGATAATTTATTATTCATATCAATCAAAATAGGCAACAAAACTAATAAAATTGTGGTTATTTACCTTGAATATTGAATGCCATTCTAAACGAAATTCATTTCGTTTAGAGTCTAAACTATAAAATAGATTCCTACTCAAGTTGATAATGACATTTTATGTATAATTTTACACTTGTTTTATAGATAACACTACATGGAAACATTTTTAGAGATATTAAAATACATTTTACCTGCATTTATCACTTTTGGGGCAACTTATTTTGTGATAAACAAGTTTTTAGATACGGAGCATAGAAAACAATTGCTAGTATTAAGACAAGAAAATCAAAAAATTACTACACCACTTAGACTACAAGCTTATGAAAGGTTAGTGCTTTTTTTGGAGCGTATAGCAATGGATAAGCTAGTTTTACGAGTAACTAAACCCGGAATGAATGCTAAATTGCTTAAAGCAGATTTGCTTAGAACTATACAGGAAGAATTTGATCATAACCTTACCCAACAGCTTTATACTACTAATACGTCATGGGAAACAGTTAAAAAAGCAAAGGATGAGTCTCTTAAAATAGTTAACATGGCTGCTGCTAAAGTTAATCCAGATGCTAATGCAACAGATTTAGGGCAACAGATTTTTGAAATTATGATGAAACTGGATAAATCACCTTCTCAAATAGGAATTTTAATTCTGAAGAAAGAGATTAGGCAACTGTTCTAATTAAAAGGATGAATAGCAAATCCAAATGTAAAATTAAGCTCACTAAACAGAAAATACTGTCTTGCTCTATCCGTTTCAGAAGAGGTGGTTCTAATATCTGTTAGATTTGTAAAACCAGCTTTATATTCAGACCTGATAAAAAAGGTGCGATAGAAGGTTAATTTAGTTCCAACTTTAGCCGCTAATGCGTAACCTGCCCAATGGAATTCATCATTTCGCAAACCTCCCATCAGTGTTACATTTGATTTTGGCATCATCCCACCCATTCCAAAACCAACTAAACATCCTAATTCAAATTTATTTGAATTAGTTCTTATGTTGATCATTTTCAAAAAATCTTCCGTATAAGTGATTTCTGCGTTGATGTAATTTAAACCATCGGTATGCTCGAATTTCAGAAATTCTTCTGTTAAAAAAATGTCAGCAGAGTTATAGTTTCCTTCAAATTCAGTGGAATTGTTAATTTCTCCTGTTATGGTTGACTTCTGATTCTTTATCATGACATATTTCATGTGATCAACACTAATGGAAACATCTATTTTTTCTGTTATGAAATAACCAATTCCATAATTTGTTTGTGGAATTGTAATAGTTGTAGGATTAAAATACACGCTTAAATCATATGGACTAGGTCTATCTTTCGCCTTAACATTGTTTAGCACAAAATCATAGTTATCACCTTGAAAATGAATATCAGAATTAGAATACCAACCTCTGTTCCAGCCCCAAAATGCATAAACTTTTCCTTTATTGGATTTAACAACAGGAATAGCTTCTTGTGCAAAAATGCTAGTAGTAGACATTAGCACTAGTAAAACTGATACAATCTTCGATGCCTTCATTTAAAATAAAACAGCGCCAAATCTAAGATTAAAAGGGGGATAAAGTATGATTTATATTAGCTTTTAAAAATTTCGAGTAAATCATGAGCT
>JBFIEB010000320.1:0-3144 GCA_041603555.1 Vicingaceae bacterium | reverse complement strand
GTGCTAAAAAGTTAGAGATCTCTGTTGAATCATCTGGGAAATTATACCCAGCTGTCATTTGAGATTTAAAGTTCACTAACCCGGCATAATACCAGTTTTTAAATGCGTTTTGTCCATACTTTGAAGTAAAATCAATCTTGTCATCTGTTTTCCTTGCACCTGCATCTCCTTGTTGTAACATTCCATAAGCCAAATCTAGCGAGTTATCCCAAGTAGAATTTCCTCTTTTAAGGTTAGCGTATAAACTTACTATTCCATTTACTGAAACAGAGTTTTGACCTCCAGCAGACCAGTTAGTTAAGCTTACTTGTGTTATATTTAAGGAGAGTAATCCACCGGTTTTCCATTCCTTTATGCTGTCCGTTTTTGGTGTTTTCAAAGTATCTTCTGCTTCGGTAGTTTGTGCTATTCCATTTATCGTATAAATCGATAATAATGCTACAAATATGCTTTTCTTCATGCGGTTAATTTTATATTGTTTATGTTGATATGTTCAATGTATAATGAAAAACTAGCTATTTCTAATGCATTTAAATCTGATTTCTGAGTCAGTAATTCAACTACTTTCCCAATATTCTTAAGAGATTTTTTCTCAGAATATGTAATAAATAATTTGCGTTCTTTTAAGTTTAACTCATAATTTAATCCTAAAAAATTATCTATAATTGTGTCTTTATCTAAATCCATTGTATCACAGTTTAAATTCATTTATACTAAAATTCTTGCGGGTTTTTTAAATGAAGTAACCCGGCATGAGCGGTTCAGTTAAAAGAAGACCCGCAAGAATTTATTTTTTTTATTTGTTCTTTAGCAGATCTCTAATCTCTCCCAATAAAACTTCTTCTTTTGATGGGGCTGCTAGAGCTTCCGGTTCTTCTTCCTCTTTCTTAGCCATTTTGGCTTTCATATTATTGTAGGCTTTTACTACCATAAAAATGGCAAATGCTACAATAATAAATGTAATAATAGTGTTGATAAAAATCCCGTAAGAAATTGCAACTTCTGCAAGTCCATCTCCGGCTCCCTCACTTGATTCTAATACTGTATCTTGGATAACATATTTAAGTTGAGAAAAATCAACCCCACCCATTAATTTTCCAATTGGTGGCATAATAATATCATCGACTAATGATTTAATGATGGCACCAAAATAGGTCGCCATAATTAATCCAACTGCCATTTCAATGACATTTCCTTTACTTATAAATTCTTTAAATTCCTTTAACATTGTTTCTAAATTTTAGTCATTACTGATTAACAATGCTAAAATAGGTGACAATGAGTGTCCATTGATTATATCTCGATAAGTGGTAAGAAAAATTCGATAAGTCGTAATAAATGGATTAAAAGATGTTCATTTTATCCATAAAGGCTGCTTTGTACGAACGGCTAACCGGAATAGTTTTCTCACCAAAACACACCGAATTTTCTTCAATTGATTTAATTTTATCTAAACGAATGATATATGAACGATGAATTCGCATGAATTCATTTTTAGGAAATCGCTGTTCCACAGCTTTCATAGTTGATAATACAACAAATTTTTGATCCTTTGCATACACTGTAACATAGTCAGCATAAGCTTCGATAAATTGTATTTCACTAAAATCTACTCTTATATGTGCATTATTCTTTTTAAAAAATAGATGATCCTTGCCAGGGTTATTTAAGGTAACCCCTTCTTGAATGGTTTTAACTTTTTCGATTGATTTAATAAATCTTGGGTAATTGATAGGTTTAACTAAATAATCGGTAACATCATAATTATAAGCTTCCGCTGCATATTTTGATTTAGAACTTATTATGACAATCTGAGGTAAATTATTGGCCATGCTTATAAATTCTAGCCCATCCATTTCAGGCATTTCAACGTCTAAAAAGATCAAATCACACTCCAATTTATTGATTTCTGAAATAGCATCTACAGCAGAATTAAATTCCATCATAAGCTCTATATTACCGTTTCTTTCAATACATTGTTTGATAGCCTTTCGAGATAATTCATCGTCATCAATTATTACTGCTTGCAACATAGATTAATTTTAACGTTTCAAATATAGCCAAAAAAAGAACTGGTAAATAAGAAAAAGTCGATTAGAAATTTTCGAAATTTAGTAATAAATTTTAATCTTTTGTTTACCATATCATCACCACCTTTCTTATATTTGATTTTCAATCAAATATTGATTTAAATTAAATGGCACTAAAACAAAACTTTAGTCTTAAACTTCAACAAAAATTATCACCTCAACAAATTCAATTAATGAAGTTGTTGCAATTACCTACCGTTGCCCTAGAACAACGTATTAAAGAGGAAATGGAAAGTAACCCTGCTTTAGATGAGGGGAAAGAAGAAGAGGAGATAGATGAGGAGCAGGAAGATGATTTTGGGCGAGAAGAAATAAGTGAGTCTGAAAAAGAATTTGATTTTGATGATTATATAAGTGATGATACCCCAGCTTACAAACTAAACATTAGCAACCAAAGTAAGGATGATGAAGACAAGCAAGTCCCTTTAAGCGGTGGGGCAACTTTTCAAGAATTATTAGAAGCTCAGCTTACGCTATTTGATTTAGAAGATGATGACCATACAATTGCTCTTCACCTAATTGGCAGTTTAGATGAATCTGGTTATTTAAGGAGAGAAATAGAGGCTATAGTTGATGATTTAGCATTTACTCAAAATGTAATCGCAGATCCTAAGCATATTGAAAAAATATTGACTATTATCCAGCATTTTGATCCTCCAGGTGTTGGTGCAAGAAATTTACGAGAATGTTTACTTCTTCAAGTAAAAAAGAAAAATAATCATTCTTTGCTTTCTATGAATGTTGTTGAAGTGTTGGAAAATTACTTTGAAGAATTTACCAAGAAACATTATGATAAAATAATTGATCGTTTAAGCATTTCTAATGAAGACTTAAAAGATGTAGTAAATGAGATATTAAAATTAAATCCAAAGCCAGGAAACTCATTAAGCGATTCAGCAAAAGTAGTGCAACATGTAGTTCCTGATTTTAATTTAACAATTGAAGATGATGAAATACAACTAACTTTAAATGGAAGAAATGCTCCAGAACTTAAAGTAAGTCGAAGCTACAATGATATGATGGAAGGTTATAAAGCCCAAAAAGAAAAACCTTC
>JBFIEB010000319.1:0-3149 GCA_041603555.1 Vicingaceae bacterium | reverse complement strand
CCGTTTTGTAATCCATTAATAATGATAGTGCCATTATGAGTACAAGTATTATTTACAAAACTTGCATTAGCAGGGGTTAAATTAGAGGCTGTATATAACGAACCATCCAATTCCGGAAGTCCTCCTGTTATAGTTACAGTAACAGAACTATCTTGACAATTTGGGACAGCATTATAAAGAATTTCCGGTAAATACTGAACAGCAAACCATGGTCCCATGTCATAACAGGGCATTGTAGTATTCACATAACTATAAGTAAGAGAAACAGTGTCATAAAATGTAATAGGTACAAAATAAATAGTATTATTTACCCAAGGACCAGCATAACTCGGACCACCCAAAGTATTGACAGTGGTGAAACTGTTTCCAAAGCCAACTACTCCTACAAAACAAGGATCATTGCCAATCCAATCATTTGGAAACACATTACTTGGAACCAATGCAATAGTTGGTGGACAGCTATACATCAAATATCCTATAGCGGGATTATATGCTGGGCCTGGAGGATTGTTAGCAAGAGGTGGTGGAACAAAATCTCCGTTCGATGTAATGTTAAATTGATCGCCAAAACAAAGTTTGTAGGGTGTTTGGCCGTTGTTTGGAGTTATGGAGGTATTAAATGTTCCTATATATGCCGTACATCCACATGATGCCGGAGCAGTTCCAGTTGTAACCATGGTACACATTGGAAAACCAGAAAAGAACACCGTAATAGTGAATGGAGCTCCATTTGCTGGAGCAGTAATACTCCAATTTTCAGGAGAAGCAAAAGGTGCATTAATTACCGTATCCACAATCGTTGTTCCATTATCAAATCTAATCGTCAACGTTCCTGTTGGAGGAGGATTAGAAAAAGATACCGTTCCATTTAAATGAAAGACCCCGTTTACACAAAACCCTTGATTCATGGAAAAGTTGGTAATTGGTGGTGGTGACATAAAATTTGTGGTAATCGTACAAAGTGGATCAGCACTAAATACAGCAGTAAATGCACAGTTAGTTCCAGTTTGATTTAACCCAGTAAATGTAAAGGGTAATGGGCTAGCAAAAGGAGCATTAAATACTTGTGGTGGACCAGAACAAGGAGTGATAGTTAATGTCCCTGAAGCTGGAGGATTTGTAAAATACAAATTACCCGAAACATCATACTGTAAAAATGGGGTATTATAGCAATTGGTCATTGCTATTGGCATACTATCCATAACACATGGCGGAGGAGCGCTACACGTACCTAGAGGGTTTACTACAAACCCATCCAAACTAGCATAAGTATTGATTACAGCATTACAATTGTTTACAATTAAAGGTTCTGTAGTAGCAGTAGCTGTAAATGTTAATACAAACTGAGCCCATGAACTAACTTGATTAATGCTATAAGTTTGAGTTGTTGCACCTACAGTTACAGTCGGTGTGGCCGGTGTTCCGCTATATGATCCTCCTCCAAAATTTGCACCCCAAAAACATAAGTCATAAGTTGTACCTACCGTTAATCCAGTAATAGTTGTTTGCGCACATTCACATGGTGACGAACCTACAGTCGCCATACCTAACCATGTTCCACCATCTGGAGATAACACTGCAGGAATAGTTGAAGTAGTTAGATAAGAAGGGAGTGATAAATCACACAAATCTGGCGAAAACCCGCATCCAGTCCATCCAGGAGCATTACCAGCATTAATTCCATTATTTGCTGCTGGTGCACCAGTTACAGAACCATTAGTTACCGTTTGGGACAAAGCATTCTGACCAAATAAAAAGAAGCAAATAACAAGCATAGAAACGCTTGAAAACATTAGTTTTTTGACCGGTAAAACTAGCTTCATATCAATTAGTTAGGGCACTAAAGTACAATAATATAAAATTATTTGCTATAATTATGACGTATATTTTGTAATATAGTTGGCTTCAGTGCAAATTATTTTATAATCATATTTTAGCCATATATTGTTCGTTGATTAATTACTTTTAGCGATTAAGTCGTAGACTGTCATGAAAAACTTAATTTGTATTTTTATTTCACTCTTCATTTTAGCAATGATTGCTTGTGGAGATAATACAAATAAGGTTCTTGCAAGTGAGACTTCTAGCCAAGAAAACTTAGAGAATACAGAAATGGATACAACACATCATAAGCATACCAATAGTTTAATTAATGAGACCAGCCCATATTTATTACAACATGCCCATAATCCTGTGAATTGGTATGCTTGGGGAGATGAAGCACTCGAGAAAGCTAAAGCTGAAAATAAATTATTACTCATTAGTATTGGCTACTCGGCTTGTCATTGGTGTCATGTAATGGAACATGAATCTTTTGAAATGGAAGATGTTGCCAAAATAATGAACGAAAATTTTATTTGTATAAAAATTGATCGTGAAGAGCGCCCAGACATAGATCAGATATATATGAATGCTGTTCAACTAATGACCGGAAGAGGCGGCTGGCCATTAAATTGTTTTGCTTTGCCAACTGGAGAGCCTTTTTATGGAGGCACCTACTTTCAAAAAGACCAATGGATGCAATTGTTGGGTAATGTTGCAAATGAATACAAAATTGCTCCCGAAAAAGTAATTGAATATGCAAACAAATTAACTCAGGGAATTCAAACGAGTGAAATGTTACCTATGATTAAAGATAGAACTCCATTTTCTATGGATGTACTAGATGCTGGTGTTTTAAGAATTAAAAAACAATTTGATTACATTGAGGGTGGAGGAGATCATGCTCCTAAATTTCCAATGCCAAATAATTATCAATTTTTACTTCAATATTATTACCACACTCAAGATAAAGAAGTGCTTAAAGTTGTTGAATTGACATTAGATAAAATGGCTTATGGTGGGATTTACGATCAAATCGGAGGTGGTTTTGCTCGTTATTCAACTGATAAATACTGGAAAGCCCCTCACTTTGAAAAAATGCTTTATGATAACGGTCAATTAGTTTCTCTGTATAGTGAAGCTTATCAACTCACTAAAAAACAACTTTACAAAGATGTCGTTTATCAAACCCTCGAGTATGTTGAAAGGGAAATGACCACTAAAAATGGAGCATTTTATTCTGCCTTAGATGCCGATAGTGAAGGTGAAGAAGGAAAATTTTATGTCTGGAGTAAAGAAGAATTAGAAGAAATATTAAAAGATGACTT
>JBFIEB010000318.1:0-3156 GCA_041603555.1 Vicingaceae bacterium | reverse complement strand
GCTGCTTTTAAATCTTTTCTAAAACTATCTTTAAAATCAGATTTCCCACCTTTTTTATTCAATAATTTAATGTTGTAAATTTCGACACCTTTATCAATGGGTTTAAGCATATCATACATGTTCAATGCAACAACACTTGCTCCGTGCATTGCTTCTACTTCAACACCTGTTTTATATATGGTTTTAACGGTCATTGAAATTGTAATTTCCAATCCATTTATTTCGTACTCTATTCCTGTGAATTCAATTGGCATTGGATGACAATCCGCTAAAATTAAAGCAGTTTGTTTTACACCCAATAATCCTACTGCTTTACTCATCGCAAACACGTCTCCTTTTGGAACAGTTCTATTATTAATCGCATCTATAGTTTCTTGTTTGCTAACCTTAACAACTGCCTGTGCAGTTGCTATTCTTAGTGTATTTGATTTATGAGTTATATCTATCATTATTGATTCACTTTCCATTGATGAGATTCGTCATCAAAAATTTCTTTTCCAAAAACTGGTGCCTTAGCTTTAATTTCTTCTGTAATATATCTAGTTGCTTCGAAGGCCATTGCTCTGTGTTTTGAGGAAGTGAAAACAAATAAACACAATTCGCCAGCCTTTACTAATCCTTTACTGTGGTAGATATGACCACAAGTCAAATCAAATTTTTCAAAAGCAGCTTCTCTAATTTCATCAAAGATTTTATTTGCCATTTCATCATATGCTGAATAATCTATTGCTTTCACTTCCTTACCATCAATTTCATCCGCCCTCACTTGACCCAAAAATATATCATGCCCTCCTATATTAGTTTTTACCTGATGATGGGCAATTGAATTAGCTATTTTTTCAGGAGTTATTGGTCCATCGACTAACGAATTTTTAATCTTCTTCTTATCCATAATCACCAGTTTATAATCCCCCCTTGAAGGTTGAATAAATTATTAAAATTATATTCTTTTTCTAATTGTTCAATTGCAGCAATACTTCTAATTCCGTGTTGACAAATAACCACCACTTTTTTTTTTGTCGAAATCTTATCTGCAAAATTACCTAAATCGTGTAAAGGAGCAATCAAAACATTATCTTTTTCTACTCTCGGTTGCTCCCATTCTTCTCTTACATCAACTAATTGAAAATCACTATCACTATCAAACCATTCTTTTAATTCTTCTATAGAAATTTGGTTCAAATGATTTGATGGTACAATTCCACAAAAGAAATCATAATCTATATTTTCAAAATTATCCTTCTCAGTCACTACTTTTTGAACTTGGACTTGAGAACGGCTAATATTTAATATTAATGATGAATTATTTAGTGAATCATACGTTAATAATTTACCTGATAAAGGCTCTCCAATTCCTAACACCATTTTAATTACTTCATTAGCCTGCTGAGTTCCAATCAAACCAGGTAAGACACCTATCACTCCTATCTCAGAACAATTTGGAACACTTCCAGCTTTTGGTGGTTCTGGGAATAGACATCTATATGTTGGCCCATTTTTATAATTAAAAACCGTTACCTGTCCTTCGAATTTATAAATGGCTCCATAAACCAAAGGTTTATTAGTAATTACACATGCATCATTTACTAAATAGCGTGTAGAAAAGTTATCAGTACCATCAACTATAATATCATACTGACTAAATAAACTCAGCGCGTTTTTTGTTGTCAATTTTTCTGGGTAAACATTGTGTGTGATAAAAGGATTTAACTTTTCCAACCGGTCCTTTGCGGCTTTAGCTTTATTTGTCCCGATATCATCAACTGTAAATAATATTTGCCGTTGAAGGTTGGTTTCATCCACAATGTCAAAATCAATTATTCCAATGATGCCGACACCCACAGCTGTTAAATATTGTAAAACAGGGCAGCCCAAACCTCCAGCTCCAACCACTAAAACTTTAGCTGATTTAAGCTTCTCTTGGCCTTCTTCTCCAACTGAATCAAGGAGAATATGCCTACTGTATCTATTTTTTTCCTCGTTACTTAATTTCATCCTCCTGCAAATGGTGGTAACAAAGCGACCTCTTCGTCACCTTTTAATTTAAAATCTCTTTCAACAATATTTTGATTTACAGCCACTTTAAAATTTATTTCTGATAAGTTTGGATACTTCAGCAGTAACCCTTCTTCTAGTTCCTGAACAGATAAAAAAGCACCATCCAACAACTCTTCTTCTTTACCAGAAGCTTCCGCAACCATTCCAAAATATTTAAGCTTCAATGTCATCTTTTGTATTTACATTATTAAACAATTTTTTATCAAATTGGTCTGCATCAACAACATTCAAATTTAACTTTTCGAAAGCAGTTAGCACTTTTAGTTCATTATTTTCTAGTGATTTTTTAAACTCTTCCGTGCATGATTTTGAAAATACACCTATCAATTGATGCGTATTTCCATTCTTTTTAGGAATAGTGATTTCATAATTTTTATTTTGATCCATTAAAAAAGAAATAAGTTCGGAATTAACATAAGGAACATCACAACTCAACACAATATTCATTTCAGAATTAGAATAAAAAAGTCCCGTATAAATTCCTGCTAATGGTCCTTTATCTTTATAAATATCTTCATAAACTGGATGACCAAAAGCATTATATTTGTTGTCATTAGCAATGATAATCACTTCATTTACAATAGGAGTTACAACATCAATTACATGCTGAATCATTGGTTTATCATCAAACAACATCAATCCTTTATCCTCCCCCATTCGAGAACTTTTTCCTCCAGATAATATGATGGCTGTTTTAGTAATAATTTAAATTATTAAAATAGATGGACTTCTACCAATTCGTTTTCTTCTACAAAAGTTGTTTCTGCATTTACATAGACTAAACAATTTGCCAATGCAAAAGATTTTAAAACGTCCGATCCTTGACCTTCTAACATTGTTACTGTTTGAAAATCTGTATGAGCTTTGTAAAAAACTGCTCTCCCCTCTTTTTTATTCAAAGTTGATTTAAGTGGTATTTTTAACCTAGTTAAAAATGTTTGTTTACTCCCTTTCATAATGTTAATGGAAGCATTGACATACTGGTAAAAACATGTTAAAGCAGCGCCCGGATTCCCAGGTAATGCAAATACATAACATGAATTAGTTTTACCAAAATACAATGGTTTACCTGGCTTCTGTTTTACTCGATAAAATACT
>JBFIEB010000317.1:0-3164 GCA_041603555.1 Vicingaceae bacterium | reverse complement strand
TCAAGAAAAGAATAGTGAAGTAGGGGAGTATTCTTATATTAGCAACATCAAACAACACATCATCTACATATTACTATTCCTAATGGCTGCCAATGGAGTAGCTCAAGAGCCTGCCGGTCGGACAGGTGGGTTTGCTGATGCAGCATATTACTTGGTGGATAGTTTGGTGTTGGAAGAGTTAACTCAACCGGATGTTATTCTGATTGATAGTTGTTTGGCTCTTTATCATAATGCTCATCATGACACCGATCAAATTAATGCATTAAGCCTAATTTGTCAACAAATGATGAATAATCAGTGGGGGCAGTACCAGATCTATCAATATCAACTTATTCTTGAAGGTTTAACCAAATTCTCCAATCTAGCAGTGCTCTCAAAACTTAATCATTCTCTAAGTATGGCATTGAATAATTTAGGTTATTACAATATGCTGAAAGGTGAAATTGATACAGCAATCATTTATTATAATGCAAGTTTAGAACAGGCAAAAAAGAACGGTGATAAGGAAGGGATTGCTCTTAATTATAATAATATGGGGCAGATGTTTTACAATATGGGGAATTACAATAAAGCACTAGATTACTTTGAATCCAGTATACGAATTAAGGAAGAGTTGAGAGACTTGAATGGTTTGGCTAACAGTTATCTCAATATTGCCAGCATTTATTTGGTTAATGGAGATATAGCCAAGGCGAAACGAAAATTCTTAAGAAGTCTTAAAAATTACCATATTCTCAATGATAAAAATGGTATGAGTGTAACATTCTCATGGTTGGGCAGCTTATATAATGACCTAGGAAATATATCCTTAGCTCTTAAATGTTATCATAATAGCCTCACTTTGGCGGAATTTCTGGGTAATCAGGAGATGGTTGCAACTAATTATTTAATTATTGGCAACCTGTATGATGAACAAGGCCAATTTGATGAGTCGATGAAATATTATGACAAAAGTATAAGGCTTAATAAGAAGATTGAGGACAAGCTTGGACTTGCTGCGAACTATAGGATTGTAGGCAACAAATTAGAAAAACGAGGAGAGTTAGATTCTGCTATGTATTTTTTTAATAAGAGTATGGTGCTTTTCAAAGAACTTAAAAGTGAGGAAGGTTTTGCTCTAAACTTAATGGATGTAGGAGACATCCTCTTGGCAAAGAATAAATTTGATGAAGCTGTTGGGAAGTATAAAGATGCTTTCGTAAAGTATGCAGCTGCGGAAGACAAAAAAGGCATGGCTATTAGTTCGATTAGGATAGGAAAAGCCATTATCTATAATCAACCTAAGGCAGCACTTCTATATGCTGAGCAAGGAATTGTCTTAGCTCAAGAATTAGGTTATCCTCAAGCGATTAGGGATGCTGCTGCAATTTTATCTAATATTTACGAATTACAAGGTAAGGGTATGAAATCCTTAGAATTTTACAAACTCCATGTTCAGATGAAAGATAGCATCAACAATGAAGCAACTCAAAAAGCTACCATCAGACAACAAACCCAATATGAGTTTGAGAAAGCCCAGATAGTAAAAGAAAATGAAACTAAGGAACAAGCAAGATTAGAAGTAGAAGCTACAGGGCGTAGGAACAACTTGCAGTACAGTTTAATATTCTTGGGCATCTTAGTGTTGTTTGTTGGTATATTATTAATGGGATTCATTAAAGTATCTCCAAACATTGCTGAGGGAATAATCTTCTTTGCCTTCTTGATCTTATTTGAGTTTGTGCTGGTGTTTACAGAACCATATTTTGAACAATACACCAATGGAGAACCTATGTACAATCTGTTAGCTAACTCTGTATTAGCTCTTGTTATATTTCCATTACATGCAATTCTGGAGAAGCTCTTGAAGAAGAGAATAGTGAAGTAGGGGAGTAATTATTATATTAGCTCCATCAAACACATCATCTACATATTATTGTTTCTAATCTCTTTTAATGGAGTTACTCAAGAGTCGGCCGGCCGGATAGGCGGGTTTGCTGATGCAGCATATTACTTGGTGGATAGTTTAATGTTGGAGGAGTTATCAGAAGGGGATATCGAACTGTTAGAATCTTCTTTAAAAGAGTATCATTCTGCTAAAGATGACACCACCAAGGTTAATATTCTTACCAATATATGCGAAAATATGAATCATAGTTATTGGATTAAATATCAATTCTTCCAATATAAATTCATTAAGGATTTACTTTTAACTAATCCTTCTCCAAAGGCAAAAAAAAATCTTATGGTGTCCCTTTCAGGGGCTCTAAATAACATTGGAATTATTTATCATCAGCAAAGTAATGGTGAGATGGCGCTGAAATACTATCAGAAAAGTGTAATAATTGATAAGAAATTAGGTGAAAAAGAGAATTTAGCTAATACTTTGAATAATATGGGTCAAATACATTATAAACATGGAAACATACCTGAAGCTTTAATAATTTTTACTGAAAGTTTAAAAATTAGTGATGAAGTAAATTACAAAAAAGGGATAGCTTATTCACTAAATCTATTAGGTGACGTTTATCTACAACAAAAAGACTATGTGAAGGCAGAGGAATACTTTAAAAAGAGTTTAAAAATAAGAGAAGTGCTTGGGGATAAAAAAATGATATCTTCGGCACTAAATAATTTAGGTTCTTTTTTTGATATGCAAAGGAATTTCTCAAAGGCTATGGAGTACCATTTACTTAGTTTGAAGATAAAAGAAGAAATTGGAGATAAAAGAGGAATAGCAAATACCTACAACAACATTTGAAATAATCATCAACTCCAAGGAGAACATAAACAAGCTATTGAGAATTTTTACAAATGTTTGAATGTAAACAGGGAGATAAAAAACAATAGAGGGATTGGTGTTCTTTTAAACAACCTAGGTTCTTCTGAAATTGATGTTGGAGATTTACACAAGGCAAAAATACATTTAGATGAGGCCTTAGTTATAGCAAGAGATATTAAAAATCTAGAATTGATATCTACTGTTTCTAAAAGATTAAGTAGGTTGGCTGAAAAACAAGGAAATGGAAAGGAAGCATTAGAAATGTATAAACTTTATGTCAAAATGAAGGACACCATCAACAACGAAGAAACCCAAAAAGCCACCATCAGACAACAAACCCAATACGAGTTTGAAAAAGCCCAAATCGTAAAAGAAAATGAAGCTAAAGAGCATGCAAGATTAG
>JBFIEB010000316.1:0-3174 GCA_041603555.1 Vicingaceae bacterium | reverse complement strand
AGTGCCCATTAGGTCACCTAAATTGCTTGCATGGTATTAAGCCTGAAGCCATAAATGCATTGATTGAATCTTGATCAAAAGAAAAATTCAATTATTTATATAACTTTCTGTTTTATTATATCAAGCACTTCTTCAATAGTAAGTTTCTCAACGCTTTTTATTTTAGACCTTGCAATAAAAACATCGGGAACTTTTGTTAAAGCAAGAAAAAAACCTTTTAGATTAACAAAATCAAGAATTAATATCTCACCCAACAATTGAATTATAGAAAAAGGTAAGGTTTTTAGAAGCAGTTGTTTGGGCGTTAAATGTATCCACTCAAGCAAATAACGGTTCCTTCGCCGTATACACTTTACCTTTTTCATTTTCACATTGGCTCTAATTGCGCCAATACTCTGGTGGACTAGTGACGCCCTAGGATCAAAATAACTATACCAGCCTTTTCTCCATGCGCGTATACCAAGATCCGAGTCCTCTCCATAATAAGGCTTGAAAATAGGATCAAAGCCATTAAGCTCATCGAACATACTCTTTCTGACAAGCATTGAACCTCCATGTCCATATAAACTAGGACAACGTTTACCATTTGCAACTGCTTTCTGAGCCTCTTCTAAACTCCAGTTTAAAAGTGCAATGCGACCTCTTCTCACTTGCCTGAAATTCCATGAGTGGCGTTTAATTATGCCACTTTCATCATATATCAATGGATTTACAGAAAATGTTTTTGGATCATTAAAATATGATATTAAAGGTGGGAAAAAATTATCTTTTAACTCCACATCCGAATTAAGTATAAAAACTAGTTCAGTTTTTGCTTCTTTAACGCCACTATGAACTGCTTCAGCAAATCCTTTATTTTTCTTATGCTCAACAACCTTAATAGCTGGAAATTTTGTTTTAAGAATAGCAAGGCTATCATCCGACGAACCATCATCAACTATTATTATGGTGCTGTTTTGACCATAACTATCTACAGCAGAAACGACACTTGGCAAGTTCTTATTTAGCAAACTTGACCCGTTATAATTGGGAATTATTATTGTAATAGTTTTATCATTATTCATATTTTCATCCATGAACTTGCTCTTTGTTATCTTCTTCTAAATAGAAAATCATACCAGTAACAAAGGCAATAATATTCATACCATAGCCATAAAAGAAAGGAAGAGTTATTCCTGCAAAAATAAAGTAGGTAGTCAAAATTACAAATAGCATTATATAGCTATCTTTATAGCTATCAGACTTCATTATATTATTCAGGGTTTTTTTATAGAGCATCCAAATGAAACCTATGAAAAGAGTGATCCCAATAGTGCCAGAGATATACAGTATTTCTAATAAATAATTATGTGGACTATTAAAGTCGATACCCTTTTTATGATAACTCGAGTAATGTTTAAAATCTTCCTCAAAAGAGTCTAGACCATGACCAAAAATCCATTCAAAGACGGAGCTATCCATTTGCATAATTAAAGTTTCTTTCCAAATAACTACCCGCTCCTCATTGCTGATATTAAAAATTAAATCTTTAGACTTTTCTGCAAAGCCACCTAAATCAGTCAGCAATAGCGTAGAAACAATGGCAATTAGCCCTAAGAACGCCCATAGCTTTTTTCCCCTGTTTAAAAATACTGAAGCAAGCAACATAGAAAATAGGGCACCTATCCAAGCTGGCCTTGAAGAAGTATAAACAAGCAAGCTACCTAAAATAAATATACAGATACCTAAGTAACACTTTAACTTTATAGGGACTCTGAAGAAATAATATAGCGTGACAATCAAACAGATGGTGCTGTAAATTGCTAAATAATGAGGGTTTTTGGTTGTCCCATATGGTCTGTCTAAAGCAAATATGGCAAATAATTGCCCAACTATATAAGCTGCTACAAACAATAAGGTAATAAACATAACGTTCTTTTGTAGGTATGCACGGTTTTTTTTGCCTATCAATATAAAGCCAATTAATAGAAATACCGAAATAATAATATGCCTCATTTCTTTTATGACAGCAACATCATAAACTGAAATAAAGTGTAGACAGATAAATGCTAGTGGGAAAAAAAATATACCTTTAAGCCAATACAAGTCTTTAATATTTTTAAATTTTTTTAAATTGAATAGTACAAACAATATATTCAAATAGGCAAAAAAACGATAAATTGAACTAAATGCAAACATTTGCATAAACACACATCCAAAAATCACAAAAAAGTGGATGTTCTCCTTCTGAAAGGTTCTTTTAATAAATTGTTTCAATGTATTTACCCTGTAGTATAAAAACCACTTCGATTTACTCAAAGACAAGCAGATTATTAATTTGTCGAATCTTTGTCTCACAAACACGACTTAATTGGCTCTTGTCAAAATATCTATCCAGAAACTGACTCCAAAAAGTCGTTCCAAGCTTACGAATATCATCTTGATACTTACATAAACGCTTAAAGCTTCTGACTCTGGTACTACAAAATAATGGCCAAGCATAAATACTCATGTCAGAAATATCTATAAGGCCTAAATCACCAGCTGACGTTTGTACCACATTACCTGTATGTAATGAGTGAAAGTGAATTCCTTTTTGATGTAATTCTGCTAGAAAATCACCCATGACATCTGCTAATGTTAAATCAAAGTCATTATGATAAATGATCTGCCTTAGCGTTTTACCCTCTAAGGGGTGATACAACACAGCCGTGTTATTACTGCTTTCAAAGTGGAATAAATTTTTAATAGTAACAGTAGGAATATCAAGCCTCGCCAACCGTCTAGCATTTCTACAAAACCTTCTTGCATAAGAGTAAAGATTGGTCCCACTGAGCAACCTTTTTACTCTAAATATTTTTAGAATCTCTCCGCTGGTTAGCTGAATAACTTTTACACCGCGTTCATCTTGCTCTAAGACCTTACCTCCTTTACACATCTTGTTGAAATCATTGTCTGTTAACAACTGACTGGGGAAGTAAAAATCCTTCAGAAAGGCAATCATGATTGTAATGAGTTGATATTCTTGCAAACATGGATTTGATGTGCTTTGCAATACTGCTGCCAATCTGGCACATCTGTCCAATCACTTAGAAAGACAAAATCTAAACCCGCTCTACTCGACGATTCATAGTCATATTTACTGTCACCAATAAACAAAGCTGGCATTTTTATATTGCCGTTGGCTTGCTCTCT
>JBFIEB010000315.1:0-3175 GCA_041603555.1 Vicingaceae bacterium | reverse complement strand
GGTAGGAGATTTTCTTTTTGTTAATAAGATGGCCTATGGAGCAAGAGTTCCGAATACACCCGTCAGTTTTCCATTTACGCATCACAGTTTTCCTGAGTGGTTGCCAATTGTTGGAGGTAATCAGTCTTATGTTGAGTGGCTAAAATTTCCTTATGCGAAATTGCCAAAGATGGGCGATGTGCAGCGTAATGATTGTGTTGTGTTTAATTTTCCTGCAGGTGATACTGTGGTTATCGAAGAGCAAGCGAGGATTTATGAACAAATGGTTAGGGATGCTAGCTTGGAGCTAAATGTTTCTTTGGACAAAGCTAGAAAATACATTCATGAGCACTACACTATAAAAGCAAGGCCTGTAGATAAGAAAGAAAACTATATTAAACGCTGTGTTGGACTGCCTGGTGACAAATTAGAGATCATTGATACTAAACTTATGATTGATGATAAGCTGGCTTATTTTGACGAGAATGCTCAGTTTAATTATAATGTAATAACTGATGGAACTGGTTTTAATGAACACACTTTAAAGAAAAAGAAAATTACTACAGAGGTTCTTCGGACTGTTGAGGGGCAATCAGATAAGTTTATTGTAACCTTAACTGATGCTACTGCTGAAAAAATGAGACAATTTTCTCAAGTAATATCTGTCGAGAAAAGAATTCAACCCAAAGGATATAGGACTTATGGTTTAGATCCTATTTTTCCGAATGATAGTAATTATAATTGGACTGTTGATAATTTTGGTCCAATACTCATCCCTAAAAAGGGAACAACAGCTAAGCTGACCACTAACACGCTCCCCTTATATCGTAGAATTATTAAAAATTATGAAGGCAATGAGCTAAGTGTTAAAGGTGATGAAATCTACATTAATGGGGTGGAGACAAACTCTTATACTTTTAAAATGGATTATTATTGGATGATGGGAGATAACCGCCATAATTCCCAAGATTCACGTTATTGGGGCTTTGTTCCTGAAGACCATATTGTTGGTAAAGCTGTTTTTGTATGGCTCTCATGGGATAGTCAGCAAGGGGGGATTAGATGGAATAGGTTGTTTTCATTGGTTCACTAATGAATAAAAAAATGATATGAGCCAATTGCAATTATTGTAATTGGCTTTTTTTATTAAAGTTTTTAAGTATTAAAAGAGAATAATAGCTCTGACTTTTTAGTTACTATTTTTGTGAATTAAATGAAAAAAGTTAAACAGCATATTAAACAATGGATAAAAGCATTGGGCTATGCATTGCTAACAGTTGTTGTTGTTAAATCTTTTTTCTTTTGGGTATATGTAGTTCCAAGCACTTCTATGGAAAAGACCTTGTTGCCTGGGGATTTAATCTTTGTTAATAAAATGAGTTACGGAGTGCGTTTGCCCATTACACCACTTACATTTCCGTTAAGCCATCATCGAATGCCATTTAACAAGAATATGAATTCTTTTAGTGATATTATTCAATTTCCTTATATGAGATTGTTTAGCTCTGCAATAAAACGAAACGATGTGGTGGTTTTTAACTACCCTTTAGAAATGGAATTACCAATAGATCACCGTCCGTTCTACATTAAGCGTTGTATCGGTTTACCTGGTGATACACTGCAACTTAAAAATAAAAGAGTTTATGCTAACGGAAAGTACTTGCCATTTCCTGTAAATGTGGAGTTTAATTATAATGTGGAAACAACTGTTGCATTAACTAATGATACTTTATTAAAGTATGGTATTACAGAAGGCGGAAGAACTGGTGGAGATAATTTTTGGCAACTCACTTTATCTGATACTGCTAAAATATGCTTAGAGCAATTGGATTATATTACAGCCATAAATCCAATAAAAGTTGCACCTAACGGGTATGCCGATTATATTTTTCCATACTGTAAAAATTATACTTGGAATGTTGATTATTATGGGCAATTGGTTATTCCTAAAAAAGGTGAAACAGTAATATTAGATACCAACAACATTTATTTGTACCAAAAAATTATTGAGCAATATGAGGAGAATGAATTGGAGTGGGATAGCTTAGCCTTTTTAATAAATGGAGAAGCTGCAACAACCTACACTTTTAAAATGGACTACTATTTTATGATGGGCGACAATCGCCATAATAGTTCAGATTCTCGTTTTTGGGGTTTTGTGCCTGAAAATCATATTGTAGGTAAAGCTATTTCTATTTTAGTTTCTGTCAACAAAAACCCCAATACTGAAAACAAATACCGTTGGAGCAGATTTTTTAAAGGAATAGAGTAAGTTTCTTTACATTATGCTGTGGATTGTTTTATCAAAAATAAACTAATCTTCAAAAAGTTCGGCTCTTAATGGTTTTAATGCATCCCGAACCGTTAACACATCTTTTTCTAATACAATGAGGTAGGCTAACCAAGCTATGTGATTTACATATTCTGTTCCAGTAATGAAGCTATTCAATCCTTCTCTTTGACTAAATTCATCCAAATGTATTTTATGGTGTTTGGCAGTTTCCTCTGCTTCTGGTCCACTAAACTCCCATATAACTTTAATTTTTCTTTCCATTATGTTATTTGCACTAGCAAAGATAAAAATTATAAGATTGTGCTTTCTCTTTAACCACTATTGCAATGCTAGTTAAAAATACTTCTTCAAATAGTTTTTTAGTTCAATTTCATCAAATTTATCATAAATCAAAGCCATATAATTATCGGGTCTCACCAATATAAATAACTCATTTTCTACACCTAGTTTTTGCCATTTAACACTCAGTTTTTCTTCAACTATCTTAATTGGAAAAGGAAACACGTTATTTAATTGTTGTTTTTCATCGTTATTCAATATAGAGTTACCGATATGTAAAAGATGGAATGAAGCATCAGTAAACAAAGAGTAAATATTTTCATCCTCAAAATAAGGTAAACGATCACCCGATTTAAATGATAACGATTGATTGCTTATAGATTTAGAGAAGGTTGAATTTTTATAAGAATAACCAATTTGTGATATTGTCTTAAACAGTTTTGGTCTAATTCTTTCGGTCTTTAATACAATACCCGCCAATACTAATACTACGTATTGTCTAAACACTTTAATAAACCAGTTAGTACTAGTTATTATGGTAAACCCTCTATCCGTAAATTTTAACAGCCATCGGGCAAACGGTAATCGTTCCTCATTATAGGTGTCCAGTAATGAAATATTTGC
>JBFIEB010000314.1:0-3185 GCA_041603555.1 Vicingaceae bacterium | reverse complement strand
TTTTCATAATAATGCTAAACCAAATAACTTTCATATTCTAGTTATTTATCAAAATATAAGACGAATAAGGTAACAAATAGTTGCCCTCAAAAGAGTAGAATTTATAACTGATTTTGATTAAAATAGGAATAAATTAAAACCCCTTGTTCAATCAAGAACAAGGGGTTAATATTATTTTCAGGATGTGGTGAGTTTTATTACTTCAAAATAGTTACATGTCCTATTTCTTCGTGTTCCACTCCATCTATATCCTTGAAATGTAATTTCCAAGTATATACGCCATTTTGAACGAGCTTACCTTTATAAGTGCCGTCCCATGCGCCACGTAGTTCGTTAGATTCGAATATCATTTCACCCCATCGATTAAAAATCATAAAAGAGTAATCTTTATCATCAATTCCAAAACCTGTAGGGAAGAAACCGTCATTCAATCCATCTGAACCAGGAGTAAATGCATTTGGCACGTAAACTCCATATGCCCCTTTTACAACAGCCACATAAGTAACAGTATTCTCACAACCATGATTGTCAATAACTGTTAAAGTCACACTATAGTACCCCGTGTCTTTAGGGAAAGTGTAAGTTGGATTCTGCATAATACTTGTTTCTAATCCACCTATATCCCAATTCCAACTAACAATATTAAAGTACGACTGGTCAAAGAAGTTTACTGTAGGATTCATCATTGATGCTGGATTAGGATCAATGATAAAATCAGCAACAGGATCAGCATAAACCTCTACATAGTTAACTTTTGTTAACGTATCAGAACAGCCTCCAGCTCCAAGAGTAGAAGTTACTATTAAAGTAATGTTATAGGTTCCAGGTCCAGAGTATGTATGAGAAATAACGTCACCACTTCCAGTTGAACCATCACCAAAATTCCATAAAGCAGTTCCAACCATTCCTCCAGTAGTATCAGTCATGTTGGTAAATGTAAACGCTTGCCCAGGAGTTTCACAAAAGCTTAAAGTATCTGCTGCAAAAGCAACAACCGGATTTGGATTAACCGTAACGGTTACTTGAGCGGTTACGGCTGGTGTACCACAATTATCAGTAAGTGTAACCGTATAAGTTGTAGTGACAATAGGAGAAACAGTGTGTGTTTGACCTGCACCTAAAGCATTGTCCCAAGTATAGGTATAAGGTCCGCCATTACCAGCAGGAAGAATAACATTAGCAGTAATACTAGTTTGTCCTCCGATACAAATTGCTGAATTAGGTCCGGCAGCTACATCAAGTGGAGGATGAAGATCAACTACAACAGTATCTTCTGCGGTACATCCATTAGCATCAGTAACAGTAACAATGTAGGAAGTTATTACAGCAGGGGCTACATTATGTGTTGGGCCTGCAGGTAAAGTAACCCATGAATAAGCATAAGGACCAGCTCCACCAGCTCCGATGGCAGTAATGTTTGTATTACCACCAATACATATGATATCATCCGGACCAGCATTCACTGTTAATAAAGGTGGACCATTGACGGTAAATGTTGTGTCATGAGTACATCCCAGGGAATCTGTTACCGTAACAGTTATTGGTCCTGCAAATAAATTGGAAGCAGTATTAGAGTTTCCTATTGCAGGTAATGACCAACTATAAGTATATGGTGAAGTTCCTCCTGATGGAGTAACAACAACTTGCCCATCATCTAAACCGAAGCAACTAACATCAGTAATCACAGCTGTGGTAGTAATTGGTGGATTGATAACTAGTGTACTAGAAATAACACTATCCAAACCTAAATAATTAACTAAAGTATCATAATAAATTCCAGCCGTGTTCTGATAAAGACCTCCTAATAACAAACTATCTCCATTACAAATGGTGTAGGTGGTATCAGACACCGAAGCATATACCCCAACAATCTCAAAATATACAGCATTAAACCAATCTGAAATATGTGTGGTTGATGTTACCACTTCATAATATACGTAAGTAGAATTGTTAGGAATAAAAGCAGCAATATCATAATATTCATCTTCTGTAGCTAGAGACAGATTATCTTGGTAACCACCTAAAGTAATTAAAGATCCATTCGCAAAAGCATCTCCATCATCTAATCCACCAGCATTTGTAGTTAATACAGAATTGTTTAAAGAAACTGTAGCAATTTGACTTCCAGTACCAGTAGAAAATGCAAATCCCATCCCCATTTTAGCTGCAAAACCAGGTGCAGTAGGATTAATAGGTGCGGTAAAAATCGAATCAGTTACTATCGTTGCTGTATTTCTACTTCCTATAGAAACATGAACAGCCGTATTTAAAACTGTTGGATTATTCCAAACTACTATCAATCCATTACCATCTATAGCAGAAGGAGTACCTTCTGCAATGGTATAAACTGTAGTTCCGCCAGCAGGCGCTGCATTTAAGCCAGGACTTAGTAATGCAGTATAATCTTCATATCTAGTATAGCAATTTGTAGGAGAAGGATCGTTCGTTAAATTAGTAATAGGATAAGTAGCAGGAGGCACTGTTCCACCACTAAATGTTATTGCATTTGGTCCTTGATCGGCTTGACCAGCAGTACATGTATAATAAAAATATGCCTTATAAACTGTTGTTGCACCAACAGGCTTTTCAATAGTAATTGTACACGAAGCAGTATTCGTACCACATGCATCAGCTGTAATTTCATAGAGGCCAAAATCATTTAACAATTGAACCATTTGAGCTTGAGTAGAAAATGTTGCAAGAACAAAGACTAAAGCTAATGCTGTTTTAAAAAAATTATTGAATTTTTTCATCGATGTAATAAGTTTTTCAATTTAACTATGTTTGGTCAAATAAACCGTTGGTTTTTATTCCTAAATAAGACGAGTAATTTAAATAATGGTTGCCTAGTAGAAATATAAGGATTGTAAAGAATGTAACAACATTTTTCCGAAACAGAAAATTGAGGGATAAATCCATTTAATTATTTCATTAGATTTATTTGTTTATAAATAAACTTAATATATAGCAACCTACTTTAATATACTACGTCTTACTTTTTAAAAGTAAGACTTCATAGGCGATCTATTCTCAATGGTAAATTACCATGAATTTTTATTTAATACTTTTGACAAGTTAAGCTATGGTAAAATATATATTACATTTTCTAACTTTTTTCCTAATAGGTCAGTGTTTCGTTTATGCACAAGTCATTCCTCCAACTAATATAGGAACATTAGGCAACA
>JBFIEB010000313.1:0-3221 GCA_041603555.1 Vicingaceae bacterium | reverse complement strand
TTTTTACTTTCAATCTTTTTAACTTTGAAAATTTCTGAAAAAATAATAGATAGACCAATTGAGGAAAGTATGATAATGGAGATTGATCCAAACAGTTCTAATCTTACAAATGTTGATGAAATATAAATTCCAGTTATCCCTATGATTAAAGCAAACACAAGCATTTCTGATTTAAGTTTTAATGAATATTCCTGAAGCTTTTCTTTATTTCTAAAAATTAACCATATTCCTAAACCAGCAAATAGCATTAAAATTGAGAAGAAGAAGAAAGATTGTTGTAATGTTGTGGTAGCATGTTCTGATACAGAATCTACTAATGGATCTGTAGTAGTTAAAAATGGATTTAGTGCATTAAGATATCTATGACTTGCTGAAGGTAAAAATTGAGATTCAGAATTTATCACTAAAAGTAAAGGGACAATAATTAAAACAGCTAGCAAAAATACTAAACCATTTCTTGTTTTATTTTTAGTACTTTTATTTTGTATTAAAACACAAAATACTAAAAATAAAGTAGAAAATATTAATAAAATTCCACCCATTCCAAAAATAAAATTAGAACTAACACGTTCAAACGCTAATGAAATAATGATGGTACTAATTGTATAGACAGGAATAGCCCAGATAATAAATTTATGATCAGTCCTCAAAAAAGGTAAAGCAATGAAGAAAATTGCTAAAGGCATAACAAAGAATTGGCTTCCTCCCCATGCTGAAATAGAAAATGCTGTAAAAACTCCAGCTCCTACAAGTTTATAGACGGATATTTTTTTATTTTGAGAATTTATCCCGCTTAAAAGTAAATACACTGCTAAAAGAGCAAAAAATAACCCTAAAGGTTCTGATTTGAACCATCCTATTGGACTACGTATTAAAATTGGTAATGAAATTGAAAATAAAAGTGCAGAAAATAGACCAGCAGTAGTGCCACCTATTATTCTAACTAGTGCAAAAATAACTATCGCAGATAATGAACCGAAAATTGCAGGAAATAAAATTGTAAAATCATATAGATCACTTTCACCTCCAAAAATCCAGTATGTGACTGCAGCAGTTAGATGAAGAGTTACTTGAGAGTTTGAAGAGACATCTCTACCATTTGGATACCAACTAAGATCATCATTCCATTCAAAATATGCTGGGATTCCATTGTCAACAATGTATTGAGTAGCACGATAATTAAAAAAAGGATCAAATTCATTTAATTCAAATCCATAATCAGCAGGTTGAGCACGAAGAAGAAAAGATACAGTGAAAGATAAAGATAAAATTCCAATAATTAAAAGATGATTTAATTTTAAATCAAAGTTACCTATAGAAACAAGTTTTGTATTTGATAGCAAACAATGTTTTTGAAAAAACTTTGTTTATTACTCTTTGTATAAAAAATCTTAAAATTGTTTTAAATTAAGGTGCAAATCTTCCTTCAAGCATAGTCTCCTCAATAACATGATTTTTCATTGCTAATTCAATTTCTTGTTTTGTAGAACCTTTGATGATATCTAATTTTTGATCTAAAGCATATAATTTAAAAATATACGTATGTTCTTTATCTGGAGGAGCAGGCCCACCATAACCAATTTCACCAAAGTCAGTTTCCCCTTCACTACAATTTTCAGGTATAGAATTTTCTTTAAACTCACAATTTTTAGGATCTATGTTCCATACAACCCAATGCACCCAAACTTTACCAACAGCTCCCATTGCATCAGGATCATCCATTATCAAAACTAAAGATTCTGTATTTTCAGGAATTTCATTAATTGTTAGAGGTAGACTAGTGTTTCCATGTTTATAACCATATTTTTGAGGAATTACTCCACCATTTTCAAATGCTGAACTTTCTAAAGTAAAAGCCATGTGATAATTCAGTATATCTTAAAGTTAAATATTTCTAAGATTCTAAAATGATTTTGTTATTTGAAAAAGACATAATTGAACTTCCATTATTTTTAATCTGTTTTTTTAATTCTTTATCCATTGTAGCTACAATTACTCGATTTTTTGAGACATAATCAAGTAATTCTTTGTCTGCAAATGAGCCAAATATTGGAATTATCTTAAAATTTTTAATATAATTAAGAGTTGATTCAATATCTTGTTTTTTTTCAGGATTTTTTTCTAATTCAAGTAACTCATTTTTTACAACTTGAGGTATAACAAAACTAATTTGGCCTATTTCAACATCAAGATTATCTAAATTTTTGATTCTGTTTGTAGCTAGATGAATTAAAAAACTTGTGTCACAGATTACTTCAACCAACTATTCCTGCACCAATAAGTCGCCATCTTTCAGAGATTCTTCTACTAATTGCAACATTACCACCTTCAAAGATACAAGCAGGTCTTCTAAGTTCAATCTCAACATTCTTTGATTTTATTTTTTTAACTGTACCTAAAACTGGAGCAGTACCAATGTTTAGTCTAAGTAATTCTCCGGATGCAATTGGTTGTACTTTAATATCTTCAGTTGCACCGACTGCAGAATCAAACAAGTTAACTTCTAATTTTAACAAAGTTGAATTATCAGGAAGTGTACCAGGTTTGCCAATAACTGAACCAATAAAAGAATCACTTCTAGTCATTGATGGATCTAATTTTGTTCCGATAGCAACCAAGCCACCTGGTTTTACAGATTCAACAATGCCCGCAGCAGTTCCTAATGATGTAATTTCAGTAAGTAATGGTTCGTATGTCTTTTTCTTTTCATTCATAATTCCTGGTTTAATTTCAATTTCATCACCAATATTAAAAACTCCTTGAGTTAAACTTCCACCAATAACACCACCTTTGATATCTTTTAATTTTATTCCAGGTTTGTTTACATCAAAAGAACGTAAAACGTGCATTACAGTATCTGCTTTTTCATCTCTATCCGGTGTTTTGATTGTTGATTCAATAGCACAAATTAAGGCATCAATATTTAATCCAGATTGTGCAGAAATTGGAATGACTGGTGCTTTTGCAGCATGACTTCCTTTAACAAAATTTGTAATTTCTTTATAATTATCTAAAGCTTCTTGGTAAGTAAGTAAATCAATTTTATTTTGAACCACTACTATTTGTTGAATTCCAAGAGTTTGTAATGCTAAGAGATGTTCTTTAGTTTGAGGTTTAGGAACTTTTTCATTTGCTGCAACAAGTAGCATTGCACCATCCATAAGTGCAGAACCTGAAAGCATGTTTGCCATCAGACTTTCGTGTCCAGGACTATCAACGAA
>JBFIEB010000312.1:0-3253 GCA_041603555.1 Vicingaceae bacterium | reverse complement strand
TTTTATTGGGCGTTTGGATGACATTTCTACAGATGGTTTACGCTTGATTGAAGACATTCGATTAATTTATGACAACTATGCCTTTGAAACTCAAATTTTAGCAGCATCCGTTCGTCATACGATGCATATTATACAATGTGCTGAAGTAGGTTCTGATGTAATGACTGGTCCTTTAAGTGCGATTGAGGGTTTACTAAAACACCCATTAACAGATAATGGCTTGGCTCAATTTTTAGCAGATCACGCTAAAGTTAATGCATAATAAATGTTAGTAGCTATTCATCCTGACAACCCAGATAAAAGAAAAATAGAGCAAGTTATTCAGGTTCTAAAGAAAGGTGGCGTAATTATTTATCCTACTGATACGGTTTACAGTATGGCATGTGATTTAATGAATCGTAAAGCTGTTGAGCGAATGGCCCAAATCAAGGGGATTAAGATTGATAAGGCTAATTTTTCACTTATTTGTTACGATTTAAGTCACATATCAGATTATACGGTACAATTTAGTAATGCAACTTATAAATTAATGAAAAGAGCCTTGCCAGGCCCATTTACATTTATATTAAATGCCAATAATAGTGTTCCAAAACTTTTTAAGTCTAAAAAGAAAACTATTGGAATTAGAGTTCCCAATAATAACATTGCACGAACAATTGTGCAAGAATTAGGTAATCCTTTAATTTCTACCTCTGTTCATGATGAAGATGAAATATTAGAATACATCACTGACCCGGAGTTAATTCACAAAAAATATGAAAACATTCTAAATATTGTAATAGATGGTGGATACGGAAAAAATGAAGCCTCAACAATCATTGATTGCACAGGTCACGAACCAGAAGTAATTCGTGAAGGAGTCGGTGATATTAGTATTATTTAAATTTAACTGTTTAAAATCATTGCTTCATATATCCTTTTTAGTTTAATATTGCATAGCAAACTAAAAATCAATTATTATGAAAAAATCTTTACTTTTTATTGTAGCCATATTTATTGGCTTTACATCATATGCTCAATTATGGACTGGGTTTGAATGGTGGACAACTTACAATGTTCAAACATTAGATAACTATCAGACTTCGGTAAACGATTGGGGTATTGAAGGTGCTAATGCAGCTTTTCAATCAACAGATGCTCAAGATGCACTCCTATCAATTAGATTAGAGTCTGTTCTATCTTCTTTTGGAGATACTATTTTTGGATACTTTATAGATGGTGATCCTGACCTACTGATAGCTGGTCAACCAGTATCAATTGGTGCTGTAGATAGTATTGTAGGATGGTATAAATATGACATCCTTCCAGGAGATTCTTCTCTTGTAATAGCTATGACTTCTCTTAACACTGTTCCAACTGGAGGAGGAATGTACTATGTGCAATCAGGTACACAAACTACATGGAAAAGATTCGCTTATTATATTGGTGCTCCAGTTTCAGATTCTTTGTTATTGGGTGCTGCTACAGGAGATCCATTAAATAACTGGAACGGAAAACCAGGTTCATGGATTCAGTATGATAACATCATGCTTGTTGGACCAACTGGAACGATGAATGTATTGAACCATAGCTTTGAAAACTGGACTCCAGTTGGTTATGAAGAGCCAAACGGATGGGCTACTGTTAACCCTTATGCACTTGGAGAACCAGTTATGCCTGCTGTAAAAACAATAGACAGCTATGCAGGTAATTATGCTATTGCATTAACTACACTTTTAAGTACTAATGGAGATACACTTTGGGGAGCTTGCACAAATGGTAATTTTGGTTTTAACGGAGCTATGGGTGGTGAGCCATTTGCAGGAACTCCTACAGGAGTAGAATGCTATTATAAATATACTCCAGTTGGTAACGATACTGCTGGTATATATTTTGAATTTCGACAAAATGGAAACATTGTTGGAGGCTATGGAACACAAGTTTCTTCAACAGTAAGTACCTATACTCAATTTAGTAGTGCTGTTACTCCTATTACACCTGATACGGTTTTAATCTCTTTTTGGAGTGGACAGAATGTTGGAAGCCAATTGCTTGTTGATAATGTAGACATATCATTTCCTGTTGGCATTGCAGAAGGATTAACTGTTGAGAAAATATTGAGTTATCCAAACCCTGCAACTGATGTGCTTAACATTAAATTTAACATAGAAAATGATAATAATGTAACTCTTAGGTTGATTGATGCTGTTGGCAGAGAATTAACTGCTCGCCAATTAGGTCATATCTCTGCTGGTACGTACAAAGAATCATTTAATACCGCCAATTACACGAGTGGATTTTACTTTATAGAGTTTACCTTGGGTAACGAAAAAATAGTAAAACGATTTGCTGTAAAATAAATTTAAATCACTTATAATACAAAAGGCTTGATGTTAGCATCAAGCCTTTTTTATGTCCTTTTTTAAATGGAAACTAGCACCAGCGCCTACTAAGTAAACCTTATTATTTCACTATCCTCTTCTTTAATAATTTCTCCAAAATAGCATGCACAGGAAATATTAACAGAGCCAAAACAGAATTAGCCAAGAGGTTGTACATGGGTTCTCCTTGGGTGTAATTCTCTAAATAGGGTTCTGTAAATACCAATATAAATTCAAAAAGTATTAAGAAAGCAAAGAAGATAATACCTTCAGCTACTGTTGGTGATACTTTAATGAATCCTAGGCTGAGTATTACTCCAAATAGCAACAGTATGCCCAAAAAGATTAAACTGTACTGTAAGTTATTTCTTCTGCCAGTAGCTTCTGCTTCTAATCTTGCTTGTTCTTTAGCTTCATTCTCTTTTACGATTTGGGCTTTTTCAAACTCATACTGAGTTTGTTGTCTGATAGTGGCTTTTTGAGTTTCTTCATTATTAATACTATCCTTCATTTGGACGTAGAGTTTGTACATCTCTAATGCCTTTATACCTTCACCTTTGGCCTCGTATATTTGGCTTAAGAGATATGCCGCTCTTTTAATTTTATCTGGATATCCTATTTCTTTAGCTATTTGAAGGGATTTATTATCATTAATTAATGCATTAATTAAATCTCCCTTATTATAATAAGCTTCTCCAATATTATGATATGAAAAAGACATCCCTTCTTTATCTTTACTCTCTTCTCTAAGGATTAAACTCTTTGAAAAGTACTCTAAGGCCAAGTCGAAATTATTTAAATCAGAGTAAACTAAACCTATATTATTTAATGAGCTTGCTAATCCTTGCTTATCTCCTATCAATTCTCTTAAGTTTAAACTTTTTTCATAATAT
>JBFIEB010000311.1:0-3257 GCA_041603555.1 Vicingaceae bacterium | reverse complement strand
GATGTGAAGTGCTGCTCCTTGTAAACTAGTAGTGAAAGAACCACCAAACTCCTCTGGTTCTTTGTATTTAACATCCAATACAGAAGACATTTTATCTCCATACCGTGCTCCAAATCCACCTGCAGAAAACTGAATATCAGAAACCATGTTTGAGTTAATAAAGCTTAATCCTTCTTGTCGCCCAGCTCTAATTAAAAAAGGGCGATAGATTTGAATGTCATTTACATAAACCAAATTTTCATCAAAATTTCCACCTCTAACAGAATACTGATAACTTAATTCATTATTGGAAGAAACTCCCGGAAGCGTTTTTAATAATCCCTCCACACTTTGGTTTGGGCCAACAAAATTGGTGACCAATTTAGGGTCTATCTTCTCCATAGTACCACCTCGGTTCCCTTCTTCTTCGTGAACATAAGTGCCAATATCCTTAATTGTCCGTTTTACTGTTGGAGAGAAATTATATTTTTCTCCAGATTTAAGATTAAATGTCTGAATAATTGTTGCATGACCTACATAGGTAATTCCAATTTTTACGTTTTGATTGGCTGGAATGGTAATTGAAAAGTTTCCTTTATTGTTTGAAGTTACACCACCAGCTTTACCCACAATAGCAATATTTGCATTATCAAGTATTTCTCCCTTATCATTTTTTAACGTTCCAGAAATTGTTGCAGTTTCTTGAGCTGAAACTCCAAACGAAACAAACAGAAGGATGATGGTAGATATTATTTTTTTTAAAGCCACTAAGTCAGTGCATTTTTAGGGTTTCAAAAGTAACTAAAAATGTTGCAATATATTGTAGTCTTCAAACCACTTGTATTATTATTTTACCACTTATGTATTTACTAATTGGGGAGCAGTTTTTTTATACTTATTTTCGCATAACAAATTTTGAAAAACAAAAAGTATGAAAAGAATTTTAATGTTGACTGCTCTGTGCTTCTTGATAGCAGGTGTTCAAGCTCAGTCTAGTAAAATAGAATTTGAACAATACCAACTCAAAAATGGAATGAATGTTATTCTACATGAAGACCATTCTACACCAATAGTTGCAGTAACTGTTTTATACCATGTGGGTTCTAAAAATGAAGACCCTAAAAGAACAGGATTTGCTCACTTTTTTGAACACTTATTGTTTGAAGGATCTGAAAATATTGGCAGAGGAGAGTACATGAAAATAGTTCAAAGTAATGGTGGAATTTTAAATGCTAACACATCTTTTGATAGAACTTTTTATTACGAAATTTTGCCATCCAATCAATTAGAGTTGGGATTATGGTTAGAATCAGAAAGATTGTTACACGCAAAAATAGACGAAACAGGTGTTGAAACTCAAAGAGAGGTAGTAAAGGAAGAATACAGGCAGCGTTATGAAAACACACCTTATGGGTCTTTTTTTCCAGAATTGTTTAGCAGAGCATTTGAAATTCATCCATACACATGGGTTCCTATTGGTTCTTTGGAACATTTAAATGCGGCTAAAATTGAAGAGTTTAGAGATTTCTATAAAACGTATTATGTGCCTAATAATGCGACACTTTCTATTGCTGGTGATTTTGATAAAAAACAATTGAAACAATGGATTACTAAATATTTTGCTGATATACCAAAAGGAACTAAGCCAATGAATCGACCAACAATTAAGGAGCCGATTAAAAAAGGTGAGGTAAAGGCTGTTATTGAAGATAACATTCAATTGCCAGCTGTAATGATGGGGTATCATATTCCATCACAAGGAACACCAGATGCTTATGCCGTAGATATGTTGGCACAAATTTTATCTCAAGGGAACAGCTCAAGAATGCAAAAAAGCATTGTTGATGAACAACAAAAGGCTGTTGCAGTTGGTGCATTTCCAATGGCTACAGAAGATCCTGGTCTTTCAATTCTATTTGGAATTACGAATATGGGTGTAGATAAAGATGATTTGCAAGCGGCAATAGAAGTAGAGGTTGAAAAATTACAGAATGAGCTTATCTCCGAAGAGGAATTTCAAAAATTAAAAAATCAAATTGAGAATGACATGATTTCTCAAAATTCTAGAATTGAGGGAATTGCTGAAAGTTTGGCAGATTATTCAGTTTATTATGGAGATGCAAATCTTATTAATACGGAGATAGATAGGTATATGAAAGTGACAAGGGAAGATATACAGCGAGTGGCTAAAGAATATTTTAGAAAAGACAATAGGGTGACATTACACTATGTTCCTAAAAAGAATGAGAAAACAAATCCTGAAGTAATTGAGGAAGAAAAAAAATAAGTTAGATTAGAAAAATTGAATAACATGAGAAAAATAGTATCATTAATAATTGTCGCAGCATTAACTTCATCAACTTTTGCGCAAAAGCTAGATAGAAGTAAAAGACCTTCGCCTGGTGTCGCTCCGGAAATTAAATTGGGTAAAATTGAATCTTTTACATTAGGAAATGGTTTAAAAGTTTTTGTTGTAGAGAACCATAAATTACCTAAAGTAGCATTTTCATTATCCTTAGATATTGATCCTGTATTAGAAGGAAATATGGCGGGATATACTGATATTGCTGGGCAGTTATTGGAAAGGGGCACAACAAACAGAACCAAACAAGAATTGGATGAACAAATTGATTTTATTGGTGCAAGAATTAGCACTTCATCTTCTGGAATTTATGCTGCTTCACTAAAAAAGCACCAAACAAAACTATTAGACATCATGTCAGATGTGTTATTGAATGGAGATTTTAAGCAAGAAGAATTAGATAAAATTAAAAAACAAACAATCTCAGGAATTGCTTCTGAAAAAGATGACCCTGACGCTATTGCTGGTAATGTTAGGGACGCTTTAATTTATGGGAAAGGACACCCATATGGAGAAATTCCAACTGAAGAAACTATAGAAAACATCACATTAGATAAGTGTAAAGAATATTACAAGACTTATTTTAAACCAGACGTTGCTTATTTAGCTGTAGTAGGTGATATAACTGTAGCTGAAGTTAAGCCAATAATTGAAAAGTACTTTGGTGCTTGGGAAAAAGGGGATGTGCCGGTAAATAAGTATAGAACTCCAGTAGCTCCTGATAAAACTCAGGTTGCAGTAGTCCACAAAGAAGGGGCTGTACAATCAGTAATAAATATTACTTACCCTATTAATCTTAAGCATAACAACCCTGATGTGATTGAAGCAAGAGTAATGAATACCATTTTGGGAGGAGGAATGACAGGAAGGTTATTCATGAATTTAAGAGAAGGACATGGTTATACTTATGGTGCTT
>JBFIEB010000310.1:0-3258 GCA_041603555.1 Vicingaceae bacterium | reverse complement strand
TCTGTCCATAGTGGGTTAGCAGCGTTACCATGACAGTGGAAACAATCACCCCTGTTTTCGTCCATAAAGATATTAAAACCACTTAATTCTGATGGAGTTAATGCTGTTTGTCCTAATAAAAATTGATCAAACTTAGAGTTTCCGGTAATAAGTGTTCTAATAAATTGAGAAAGCGCTTTAGCTACATTAAGAGAGTCAATGCTATTAGGGCCAAAAGCAGCATAAAACATAGCAGGATAATTTGCATCATTTTGAAGCCTAGGTAACACAGTGGCATCTTTACCATCCATGCCAAAGGGGTTTTTCCAGGAGCCCATAACTTTTGTTTCTAACCCTACTGATTGACCATCCCATGCTAAATCATTGACCCAAGCTAAATTGTATAAATTCATAACATTCCTTACCATGGGGTTTCCAAGTACGCTGACAGTAGCGTTTCCGGGTGTGCTAAACGAGAGGGATTGGTTATGACAAGCATCACAAGATACCGAATTAGCAAACGATAATTTTGAGTCATAAAAAAGTTTCCTTCCCAATGCAATTCCCTCAATAGTTTGAGGGTTGTTGGATGGAATTATTGGCGGTAAAATGTTTTGTATAAATATTTGTGGGATTTGTAGTGGAGCAGGAGTAGGTTGCGAAGGTGGATTAGGCGATTGGGGGACATAAACACAAGAGCCATCATCTTTTTCTGCTGAAATATCAAAGTTTGTCGCATTAGAATCAGTGCAGCCTTCTCTTTTAGAACATGAAAAAAGTGCTAAAGAAACAATAACAACAAGAGTAATATATAAATTTATTCTAAACACCTACATAAATAAAACGAGATTAACTAAGCTAAAGTTGCTTGGTTAATCTCATTATTACAGTTTATTGTTTTTGTGATACAGCACCTTGTGAAAACACATTGTATCCATTGGCTTGCATCATTTTTTGTGCGTTATAATTCATCATTAAATTATTATGTAAAGCATTTAAATCCCAAACATTAGGGTTTTTAAACCACTCTGCAATATTCATTTGAATTTCTATAACAACATTATGATTGTTTAGTGCTATTCCTGACATTAATTTAACAGAGATGTGGTTTTGTTCATGGTTACCACTCATACTTGCAGTACCATTATGGTATGCAAATGATGAGTCAGCACCATTTACTTTAAATTTACCTTCAAATTGCATGTTATGGTATCCACCACCTATTCCTGCAGGCCAATTCCAGTTAGCGGAGTTTAAATCTAAATAATTACCAGCATTTGCTATAGTATCAAAACCAAAATTAAAGCCAATTCCAGCAAATGAACCCCAACCACTTTCGCCAGCAGTAAAACTACATCCGGTACCATTGGTTACGTCAACCAGCGAATAAGGAACATCATCTAACATGATACTCCCACCGCTTATTGTGTAAAGTCTGAAATCCGATACCAAATACTTTAATTTAGAAATACTCATCGTATCTCCATTTGCATTTACAAAATTAAATTGATTAAAATTTGCAGCAGTTACAGGAATGCCATCAAAATTGTGTGTAAAAGTAAATGTGATGTGTGACTCTTCATGTTCTTCTTCAGGGACTGTGTCATAAATGCAAGAGCCATCATCCCTTTCAGCTTCAACATTAAAATTATTGGCTGCAGGGTCAGTACATCCTTCTTTTTTAGAACAAGAAGTAAAGATTGTTCCGAATAAAAATACCAACACAGTAAATGTGGTAATTGATTTCATTTGAGTTGATTTCATTTGAGTTGATTTCATTTGAGTTGATTTCGTATCGTAAGACGCATAAAATTACTTAAAAGTTGCGATTTAAAAAGAATATTAAAATTCTTATCTAAGAAACGGTTCATATTGATGATATTTGAACTAGAATTTTTATAAAATATAAGAATAGTTGTTTCTATTTCTATATAATTGACAAATGGACGACAAAGAGCTCATTGTAATACTAGGGGCTACTGCAACTGGTAAAACCAGAATTGCTGCTAGCCTTGCTTCTCGTATAAATGGAGAAGTAATTAGTGCTGATTCTAGGCAGGTTTACAGAAATATGGATGTTGGAACAGGTAAAGATTTGTCTGAATTTATCATAAATGCAACAAATGTTCCTTATCATCTAATTAATATTATGGAAGCTGGAGAAGAATACAATGTATTTAGGTATCAGAAAGATTTTTTAAAAGCTTACGATAAAATTCTTCATAGAAATAAGAGGGCTATTCTTTGCGGTGGTACAGGAATGTATTTAGAGGCTGTGCTTATGGGATATCGGTTAATAGAGATACCAGAAAATAAAGAGCTACGAAATATTTTGGAAACTAAATCTGAAAAAGAATTGGAGGAAGTGCTAGCTTCATATAAATCACTTCATAATACCACTGATTCTATTGAAAAAGAAAGAACTTTAAGAGCTATTGAAATAGCTAAATTTGAGCAAGAGAACGAAGTATTGATAAATGATTTCCCTAACATTAAATCCAAACTATTTGGAATTAACTTTGAAAGAGAAATATTGAAAGATAGAATTACCAAGCGTTTAAAACAAAGATTGAAGCATGAGGGCATGATAGAAGAGGTTGAAGAGCTAATAAAAAAAGGAGTTAATCCAGATAAACTAAAGTTTTATGGATTAGAGTATAAGTTTATTACTCAGTTTTTGTTGGGAGAAATTGATAGAACAGTAATGTTTAACCAGCTAAATGTGGCTATTCATCAGTTTTCAAAACGACAGGCTACCTGGTATAGAAAAATGGAACGTAATGGTTTTGAAATTAATTGGATTGACGGTAACTTGCCTTTAAGTGAAAAAGTAGATTTAATTCTTAGCGAAGTAGGTGAGTAAATTTGTTACATATAACTCTTCAGCTGGTTCTGGTAAAACATACACCCTAGTTAAGGAATACCTAAAAATTGCATTAGAAACTTCTGATCCATATCAATACAAACATATTTTAGCAGTTACCTTTACCAATAAGGCTGCTGCTGAAATGAAAGAAAGGATTATTGAGGCGTTAAAGGCTTTGTCTTCTGGAGAAAAATTATCAGGAACTCCAAAATTTTTATTAGAAGATTTACTTTGTTCTACATCTGATGGAGGGTTAGGAATTGATAGGAATGAAATTATCGCTCGAAGTAAAAGGGTATTGAAATCCATACTTCATAATTACAACGACTTTGGTGTTAGTACGATTGATAAGTTTACTCATAAAATTATTAGAACGTTTGCACACGATTTACAACTCCCTTTAAATTTTGATA
>JBFIEB010000309.1:0-3260 GCA_041603555.1 Vicingaceae bacterium | reverse complement strand
ATGCCACTCTTTTAAAAAAGCTATTTGCATCAAATTTCGGAATAATTTCTGCTCCTACAGCAATGGAATAATTGCTCTGATAATTATAAAGCGCTTCATTGCTTAATATGGAACCCCAATCAGCCGTCTTAAAATCAGCAGCAATCAACCATTTATTTTTCTTCTCTAAAGAAAAGCCAAACCCTAACTCCGCTGGCAATGGTATAACATTATCTACATCATCAAAAATTTCGGCAGTATCCCTTAATTCATTGCTGGTAATATAAAAATCTTCGCCTGAGAATGTTCTGGTTACTTCTGTTCTTTTTCCTTCTAAATCAGCCGCCAACATATATGTTGCCCCAAGAATTAGTGTATATTTTTCGTCCTTAGCATCAGTAAAACTTTTTTGGTATTGTACCCCTAAATCAAAACCAGCATCAGCCACAGAAATATCTTTGGCATTCCATATATTGTAGCTATTGGATAAATTTCCTAAAATAGCTCTATAATCATAATACATAGAGCCAAAATAGAAGTTGGCACTAGCTCCAACTGAAATTAATGAAGTTGAATCAAATTTAATGGCAACAGCGTTGCTCAAATAAGCCTTATTAATTGCTCCTTCGCCAAAATTGTACTCACTGTAGCTACCACCAGCAAGTGAGTCTTCTATTACTTCGTCATAGGTATATCCAATATTTGAAAAAGGAAGCAGTCCGAAACTCATTCCCCACACCTCTTTTATCATAGGAAATGCAAAGGATAAATGATCTATGTAAGAATTATTTTGATATTGTTTTTCCGTTCCATCATCCATTGTCAGGGCCGTATTGGTGTACCCTATATCAAAAGTTGTTGCTCCGATGGACGAGAAACTTGCCGGATTTAGCATATAAATATATCTATGTGATCTCAAACCTATTCCAACTCCTCCCATAGCAAAATTTTGAGAAAATGATTTTGGCCTAATAACGCCAATACCATATTTAGAATATACAGAATTTGTGGTTAATTGAGAAAAGCCTTTTTCACTAACTATCAATAACAAAAATAGTATGATGATGGTAATGTTACTTCTCATTATAAGTTAATATTTCATTCAATCCCTTCAGTACTAAAAATTCGTCTGCAAAGATGCGATTTTTTGGCGCTAAATCAAATAGATTTAAATCACCTCCAGTAACAACTACCTTAAGTTGGGTATATTGCAATATATATTGATTTATTACTCCTTCAATTTCATGTTTTACACCATGGTAAACACCCGATATTATTGATGTTTCTGTAGTATCACCTATCAATTTCAACTGCTCAATATTAAAGTTAACCAACGGCAGTTTACTCGTGTTTTGTTCTAAGGTTTTAAACCGCATTTGAAAGCCTGGAGAAATACCACCACCTAAATACTCCTTATCCGCATTCATAAAATCATAAGTAACACAAGTTCCTATATCTATAACCAGTACATCTTCATTATTATAAATTGTACTAGCACCAACCACTCCAGCAATTCTATCTAAGCCCAATGTTGTTGGAGATTGATAATTGATGGTCAAAGGTAAAAGGGTTGAATGAGTAAGGAGGATGAAATTATACTTTTTTAACAGTTCTTCCTGCTCTGGTGAAGTCACTACAGAAGCATACATGCAATTATCAATTTGATAATCCTTAAAAAAGGGAAGCAATAATTCATCGTTAATTTGTTCAACCGTGGCTGTTTTTACTAGCTCATTTTTATCAAAAACGGCCAGCTTAATTAAGGTGTTGCCTATGTCTATAATTAAGTTCATTGTTTAACTAGACACCGAAATTACAAAATGTATAAGGATTTGTTTTTTGAGATGAAAAAAATTTCTACATTTGCCGACCATTGAATGGTGCCTTAGCTCAGTTGGTAGAGCAATGGACTGAAAATCCATGTGTCCCTGGTTCGATTCCTGGAGGCACCACTCTCAGAAAACCTTGACTACATTGTAGTTGAGGTTTTTTTGATTTTGGACAACAATTAGCGGAGTGGAATGATTTTGGAAATGGAGTGGAGTTTTGGTTTTTTGAAACAAGAGTTTAGAACATCTCTTCGAATTATTGAATCCAATAATTTTGTAATATTTCTCCTCCGAATTCTTTTTCTTCAAACAATTGCCCTCCATTGTTTGTGATAGATTTTACTGAGCCAATATTGTCTTTAAAACAACTTAGCATCACATCTTGAACTCCCATTTTTCTAATTTCTAAAAGGGCAAGTTCCAATATCTTGGTTGCATATCCTTTTCTCCTCTCCGAGGGTCTAATCCCATAACCAATGTGCCCTCCGATATTTCTTAAATCTTTGTTTAATTTATGCCTAATATTAACCGTACCAAGTATTTTATTTTCTTCATTTATAAACCAAAAAGTAGTATGTGGAACCATTACTCTTCTTCCAGCAAGTGGCATGTTAATCCCATTTTCTTCATTTTCACAACGTTCAACTAACGCCTTAAAATCTGTTGCATCATACTCCAGCACAAAAGGAACTAACTTTTCTCCAGATTCCTCCCAATCTTGAATCATATTTTTATATGCTGATTCAAGATGGATTGAAGGTTTAATTAGTTTAGCATCACTCCTCATCCTCTAAAAGTACTTAAAATATTAAAAGTTGAAGTTCATTTTATCTCCACAACATAAATGTTGTTCGTTAAAATGAATGGTGGTTTAAGCCAAAAGGGTTAACTTTGCTTGAAACTAAAATGCATGTCTAAAAAAGTAGCATTAATTATTTTGGATGGTTGGGGGTTTGGAGATAAATCTAAATCGGATGCCATATTTAACGCCAATACCCCTTTTTTTGATAGCTGTTTAACACAATACCCCTATTCTACTTTAAAAACCAGTGGTGTAGATGTTGGGTTACCGGCTGGGCAAATGGGTAATTCTGAGGTAGGGCATTTAAACATTGGTGCTGGGCGAATTGTTTACCAAGATTTTGCTAAAATCAATAAAGCTTGTGAAGATAATTCTATTGCAGAAAATAAAGTATTAAAGGCTGCCATTGAGTACGCCAAACATCATAATGTAGCTGTCCATTTTATGGGTTTGGTTTCTGATGGAGGTATACATTCTCATCAAAACCATTTGTATAAATTATGTGACCTTGCCAGAGAAAATAATCTTGATAACGTTTTTGTTCATGCCTTTACCGATGGTAGAGACTGTGACCCAAAAAGCGGTAAAGGGCAAATCGAACAATTGGAAAATCATTTAGTTAATTCAGCCGGAGAACTCGTATCGGTTGT